>JAWOGI010000381.1:0-13117 GCA_046496975.1 Desulfobacteraceae bacterium
AAATAGATCGAATGGGTTGTTTTCACTGTGTTTTTTCTTGTTCCCTGATTATTATCTAAGCCGGCCTTGTTCATGACATCGGCCACCCTGGGGTGGGGTCAGGCTTTCCGCTGACTCCGTTTGCCCGCCAAATGTGACAAGTGGCCGATGTTATGATCAAGTCCGTTGTCTGTTTTCGGCATACAGCCGAAAGAGTTAAACTTTTCAGCCCTTGCCCTCATATCCCACTGAAACCTCTTCTCCCCGGACAATCACAGGTACTTTTCTGTTGCCATTGGAGAACTCGAGCATTCTCTCTATCTGGTCCGGGTTTTCAACCACATCAATGTAGTCAAAGGGAATTTCCTTTTTTGAAAGTGCTTCACGAGCAGCAGTGGTAAAAGGTCATGAGCTTTTACCAAAAATTAAATTTTTTTTCTCCATTTTTCTCTCCCTTTTTATTCCTTAGTTGCATGGTCAGATAAAACTCTACCAAAACCCAGAAACAAGGAAAAAGACCAGATTGCATGGGTCTCTTTTATTGTTTCCATGACCCTGAAGGCCTTTTTTCGGCTTAGAATCCGGGCTTGGTCATAACATCGGCCATCCTGCTGGGGTGGGGTCAGGCTTTCTTTTTTAACATTACCGTGTGCTTTATGGTTTGACTGCGCTTTTCTGTCCGGTAAGGGATATGTAAGAAAATAATATACGTCTATTGGCCCGCCAAATGTGACCAGCGGCCGATGTTATGACCAAACTCGAAAAGTCTTCTTCTACCGTATACCATAAAACAAAAATTTAGTCAATTGGCGTAAATTCTCCCCCTTATTGACTTTTTTTTCATTAGGATGTATTTTACAGGAAACTTGAGACAAGAGACAAGAGACAAGAAACAAGAAACAAGATACGAGGACAGTTTTCATGCTTTGTTGTGCCCGCAGGGCATGGCCGTTATATGAAACTTTCGCCAAGGGCTTTGCCCCAAAAAGCGTCTGGGTTGAAAAAGGAGAACAAGCTTGCTGGGGAAATCTTATATCCCAGGCCCCAAGGCTTGGATTTTACGGCCTGAAGGCCATACTATAAACAACAAGAGACGATCAGATACCACATGTTAAAGTGCAAGACAACAATGCAGAACCAACTTGGCATGCATGCCCGGCCGGCTGCAATGATTTCAAAAATTGCCCAGACTGCCCGCAGGGAGGTCTGGATAGGAGATGGCAATACCAGGGCCGATGCGTCAAGCGTTATCGATATTCTCTCCATGGGCCTTGTCAAGGGGGCGGAGATTCTGTTGGAAGTTTCGCACAGTGATGATATCAAGGTGATTGAATCAATCAAGGACCTTATAGAAGACGGGTTCGGGGAGGAGACTGATGGCTGAATCAGAATCCAGGGAAATCAGGCTGCACGGCATAAGCGGTTCACCGGGCATCTGCATCGGCAAGGCGTATATGGTTGATCGGGAGGGGGTGGATGTCATCAAACGGTACGCCATTCCAGAGGCAATGGTTGCGCAGGAGGTGAACCGGTTTAAAAGCGCTGTGAAAAAGGCCAAGGATCAACACACCAAATTAATCAAGGCGTTGAACGATGATTTGAGCTCCCAGCTGGGCATCCTTGAAACCCACCTTGCCCTTTTTAAAGACAAGATGCTCTACGGCAAAACCATCGAGACCATTGAGAGCGATTTTATCAATGCCGAATGGGCCCTTCGAAAAGTCTCCCGCAAGGTCAAGGTGATGTTTGAAAAGGTCGAGGACCCCTACCTTCAGTCAAGGGTTTCTGACATTGTCCAGGTGTCGGAGCAGATGATGAGGTACCTTGTCGGGGCCGATGATGTCCGGATTTCCGATATCAATAAACGGGTCATCCTGGTGGCCCACGACCTATCTCCTGCTGATACCAGCCAGATTCAGCTTGAAATGATCCAGGGGTTTGTCACCGATCGGGGGGGGAGGGATTCCCATACAGGTATTATCGCAAAGTCGCTGCATATTCCCTGTGTGTTGGGTGCCGGTCAGGCCACCACCGCCATCAGCAATGATGATATTCTCATTGTTGACGGGTCGTCCGGGGTCATTATCATCAATCCCGATGAGGATACCCTTTTCAAGTATGAGGAGCGGAAAACCCGGTACGAGGATTACAGGGCTCTGCTCGCAAGGGAGAGCCATTTGCCGGCGGTTACCCGGGACGGGCACCACTACTCTCTCATGGCGAATATTGAGCTTGTTGAGGAGATTGTTGCGGTAAAGGACAATGCCGCCGACGGTGTGGGGCTGTTCCGGACGGAATTCCTCTACCTGAACCTCAAGCGGTTTCCCACGGAGGAAGAGCTTTTTGAAAAGTACAAAGAGGTTGCCGAACTGATGAGTTCTGGGTGTGTCACCATAAGGACCCTTGACATCAACGGGGACAAGGTACTGCCCTATGCGCTCAGCCCGGAAGAGGCAAACCCTGCCCTTGGACTGAGGGCGGTCAGGTTCTGCCTCAAACGCACCGACATTTTTGTTACCCAGATCAAGGCTGTTTTCCGGGCAGCGGCATTCGGCAGGGTAAAACTCCTCATTCCAATGGTGGCAACGGTTGAAGAGATCGTTGAAGTCAAAAAGATCATGGACCAGGCAGTGGATCAGCTCAAAGAAGAGGAGAAAGTTTTCAACAGCGATATCCCCCTGGGGATCATGATCGAGGTCCCGTCAGCCGTTATCATGGCTGAGGAACTGGGACGAGAGGTGGATTTCTTCAGCATCGGAACCAATGATCTGATTCAGTACTCCCTTGCCATTGACAGACGGAACAGGCAGGTGGCCCATCTCTATCAGCCGTTGAACCCGGCTGTTCTGAGAATGATCAAGACCTTGATGGAGGCGGCGGCAAAGAACGGGGTGGATGTTGCCATTTGCGGTGAAATGGCAGGTGATCCAATCAATATCCCTGTCCTGATGGGGCTTGGCCTCAAGGAGTTTTCCATGAATTCCGGTGCCATTCCCGTGATCAAGCAGGTTGTCCGGCAGCTGGATTCCAGGGAAACCCAAGAGACGGTGAAAACGATTCTTGGAATGCACACCGTCGCAAGTATCACTGATCTGGTCGAGGAGAAGTACAAAAATCTTTTTCAGTACAGGTCCATTGAAGAAAAACAGGAAAATGCGGAGTGAAAACAGACAATGGCAGCGGATCATATAAAAGTAGTGGCAACCAATAAAAAGGCCAGGCACGATTTTTTCATATCAGATGAGGTTGAGGCCGGTTTGGTGCTTGTCGGCACGGAAGTAAAGTCCATCCGTGAGGGCCGGGTGAACCTCAAGGATTCCTACGCTGATATTAAAAACGGGGAGCTTTTTTTGCGGCAGCTGCACATCTCTCCGTACAAGTACGCGTATTACGGCAACCATGAGCCCCTGAGGACGAGAAAACTCCTGTTGCACCGCTCTGAAATAAAGAAACTCATTGGAAAGGTCAATGAAAGGGGGTTCACCATTGTTCCCCTGAAACTCTATTTTAAAAACAGCAAGATAAAGGTCCAGATCGGTCTGGCCAAGGGCAAAAAACTCTACGACAAGAGAGAGACCATCAAGAAAAAAGATATGGACAGGGACATGGACCGGATCAAGAAGGAGTACTCCCGGTGATCACCGATTAAAATTATAATTGTTGTTTTCATTGACTTTTTGCCGAATAATATATATTATGTTCCATAGAGCGTATTGAGATGCCGCTCGCATCCAACAGGGTGTGGTGATCTTTTAAAATTTGGGGGCGAAATGGCTTCGACGGAGATTATGAGGCCTTTGGTAGCATACCGAGTTTTTCGTTGACTCGTAAAACCAGCGGAAACTTAAAGATAATCGCAGACGATTATAATTACGCCGTAGCTGCGTAGAGCAGCTTCCGTCCTTACTGAAAGTATGCCTGCAACTTCAGTAATGGGCGTCGACAAGGCAGGACCGTCGGAAAAGATTGTCTGGATCTTTTCCGGTTAAATTTCTCCAGGCTACACTGTAATGTATCCATCCCAAAGGAGACGCTGCAGTAAAATTTAAATTTTGGGATAAGTATGTAGAAGCCATTGCCAAGTGTTTTCGGACGCGGGTTCAATTCCCGCCGCCTCCACCAAATGACTTTACGAGCAAATCCAAGCTCATCCTTAAAAGCCCTAAAACCTAGCGTTTAGGGCTTTTTTAGTTCCGACCTCTTCCCAGAAAACCTGTTGACAGCGTGACAAACATCGGTGTTTTTGCCTGATCACCCGGTTTAACAAATGGCCAGAAGCTGTAAAACCCTATCTTCCTGATTTCGAGTTTGTCTCTGTCGATCTTTCTGATTATTCCAACGAGGCCATAAAAACGGGGGTTTTTAAAGCAGCTTCACTGCGGATTGCTCTGCTGATAATGAAGAATATTTTTGACCAGCAGAACCTGGAACATCATCTGACACAGTTTTGTCCGGCCACACCCAGTAGGAGATCCAGAACACCATTGACTACGCAAAGGCTCACGAATACTCAACATAAAATAATTATTGTTGCTTTTGATACACCAATATTTGTGAAATGTCGTTGACACCCGTATATGGACGGGTTACATTAAGCCATGATTAAAAAATTCAAACACAAGGGGCTTGAAAATTTTTATGCCAGCGGGAATCAAAAAAAAGTTAATCCTGATCATGAACAGCGTTTACGGATAATTCTGGCCCGTCTCGATGCAAGTAAAAGTCCTGTGGATATGGATTTACCGGGATTACGACTTCATCAGTTGAAAGGTGAACGCCATAGTTTCTGGGCAGTTGATGTCTCGGGTAACTGGCGGGTTTTCTTCCGGTTTGAAAACGGCAACGCCGTTGATGTTGATTACGATGATTACCACTAAGGAGAAAAAAATGGTTATGCATAACCCTCCACACCCGGGCGAAGTGGTTAAGGAACTGTGTATCGAACCGTTAGAATTAACGGTTACTGAAGCAGCCAAGGGACTTGGAGTTTCCAGAAAAACTTTGTCCGCCCTGTTAAATGGTCGATTCGGAATTTCCCCTGAAATGGCAGTCCGGCTGTCAAAAGCCTTTGGTGGGAGCGCAGAAAGCTGGTTGATTCAGCAAAGCCAGTATGACCTTTGGCAGGTCATGCAAAAGGAAGGAGAAATCAAGGTAAAGGTTTTTGCCTGAAATGCAGCGGAATAAAAACAAAGGAAACTATTTTGGCTGGAGTAGTTGATTGCATATTGAGCTTAGTTATAACTTTGGCCAAATACGTTGATTCGTGTGTCAAAGGGGTCTTGTGTTTAAAGGCAAATTTTAACAAAAGCGTCAATAACTCAAGCCCAAATAAAAGGATGTACGATAGATGACAAACAATATTATATCATTTGAGGAGTTTAGGTTAAAAAAGAAAAAAGCTGAGTCAGAAAATGATCCAATAATGCAAGTTCTTAAAAGAGATTTGAGAGAACAAGAAGAGTTGGTTGACTGGTATCTCTTTAACAGATCCTTTAATAAATACAAATTATTTTTACACTCACTATTTTACAATAACCATGAGCGGTTGAAAGGGAGCAATCCCAATACTGGGTTTATCCAGATATTCAATGAAAAACAAATCGAGTCTATTGTAGGCCGCACTAAAGATGCTCTTGAATGGCTTGGGAGAAATTTTATCATTGTGGAGTGCAAGGATAAAGGGATTAGAGAAATCGGCAGGCAGTTGCCTTTTGATAAATGTAATAATTATAATGATTTTTATAAGCTGATTCAGTATGCTTTGTTAAAAACAGATTATGTCCTTGTATTCAAAGAACTGTCTAAGTCCAAAGTTACAATAAATAAATCAGAGATCGCGCGCTCAATAATAAAAATAAATGATGACGCTCATTTTAAGAGTATTTTTCCTCAATCAGATATCCTTTTCATAGATTACGCTTCATTCCTTGAAAAATCATGGGAGGATCTGGGGCCTTATATTGAAATTCTGCCTTCGGGGTGGGGGTAAAAAGCGTCGAGTGAAGTTATTAAAATGCCCTACGGCCCGATTGTAATTCATAATAGCGAATTGGCAATTATGGTGTTGATGGCTGTTTATGTAACATATACGGCATATTTAATAAGAAGCATTCTGGGTGTGACGTTTTTAAAAACCATCGGTTTTTTTTCGTTGTTTTGGTTTTTTAAACCGGGAAGATATGATATTGTATAACGACCATGAGCAGTATGCTCACAATAAACCATGAGAGCCTTCAGTAAGCAGCAGGGATTTTCTGGAAGCTGATAACCAAATAGTGAGTACTGAGTACTGATGGCTGATGGCTTTCTTATTGAGGATGATTGGTGCTGTCAAAGACGACAAACTCGCAGGCCTGACCCCAGAGATGACCCCAGAGATACAGAGATAAAAAGGTAGAAAGGTAGAATCCGTAAAATGTCGACAGTGGATAAGAGTATTGCAAAAGAGGCAGCACGGCTGCAAAAAGAGTTGACCCGTCACAACTACCGGTATCATCTCCTGGATGATCCCGAAATTTCCGATGCCCAGTACGACCGGATGATGAGCAGGCTCCTGGCCATTGAGGAAGAGTATCCATCCCTTTCCACGCCGGATTCTCCCACAAAACGGGTGGGATCTTCTCCCCTTGAAATATTTGAAACCGCTTCCCACTCCGTGCCCATGCTGAGCCTTGACAACGGGTTCAAAGAGTCGGAGATCCTCGATTTTCACCATCGCATTGCAAAGCTGCTGAACACCGAAGATCTCCTCTATACGGTGGAACCCAAGCTTGACGGCGTGGCTGTGGAGCTTCGGTATGAAAACGGTTTGCTTGTGCTTGCCACCACCAGGGGGGACGGCATGATTGGCGAGGTGATAACGGAAAATGTAAAGACCATCCGGTCCGTGCCCCTCTCTCTTTTCAGGGAGAACGGTGCAGCTCTGCCGCCCCTCCTGGAGGTAAGGGGGGAGGTGATGATCCATAGGTCCGATTTTACTCGTCTTAACCAGCATCGCCTTGAAATGGATCTGCCGCTGTTTGCCAATCCCAGGAACGCAGCCGCAGGCTCTTTGCGTCAGCTGGATTCCAGGGTGACGGCAAAAAGACCCCTTGGGATGTTTGTTTACGGCACCGGCCTGGTTGACGGCCTTGAGTATGAAAGCCACAGCGAGCTGTTCCATCTGCTGAAGCGGTTTGGTTTTCCTGTGAATCCCCTGATCAGGGAGAAGCTCTCCATGGACGAGGTGATTGCTTGGTACAGGGAGCTTGAAAAGGAGAGAAATGATCTTCCCTACGAGATCGACGGCATGGTGATCAAGGTGGACCGTTTGAGTTTTCAGCAGCAGCTGGGAATCAAGAAGCGCAGTCCAAGATGGGCCATCGCCTACAAGTTTCCGGCGGTGGAAGAGACCACAACCATAAGGGATATCGTTGTCCAGGTGGGAAGAACCGGCACCATCACCCCGGTTGCCCTGCTGGAACCGGTGACCGTGGGGGGGGTGACCGTCTCCAGGGCAACCCTTCACAATGAGGACGAAATCGCAAAAAAGGATATCCGGATCGGGGACACCGCCCTGGTGGTAAGGGCAGGGGATGTGATTCCCAAGGTGGTCAAGGTGATGGCATCCAAACGAAACGGGTCGGAACGCTTTTTTGCCATGCCCGACGCCTGTCCCGTCTGTTCCGGAGAGGTAAAGAGAATTCCCGGAGAGGCTGCCCTGAAATGCATCAACGCCTCGTGCCCGGCCCAGCTGAAACAGCGACTGATCCATTTTGTCTCCAGGGGAGGGTTTGACATTGACGGGCTTGGCAGAAAGCTCGTGGAAAAACTCGTGGAACAGGGAATAGTGATCTCCTTTGCCGATCTTTTTTTTCTTGAAAAAAAGAGACTCGCCTCCCTGGAGGGCATGGCCGATAAATCAGCAAAAAACATCGTTGCTGCGGTGGAAAAATCCAAAAAGATCTCCCTGGCAAGGTTTCTCTTCGCCCTGGGCATTGACCATACAGGCGAGGGTGCCGCAACCCTCCTGGCTGAAAAATTTCAAACCCTGGAGAGCATAAGGAAGGCCGCCGCCGGGGAAATTGAAAAAATCGACGGCATCGGACCCAAAACAGCTGCCGCGGTACAGGCCTTTTTTGCCAGTGCCGATAACAGTCGTGTCCTCGACCAGATCCTCAGCAGCGGTGTCGAGGTGGCTGCAGCAAAACCCCCGGATCAAGAGAGGAGAAATGAGAACCTCCAGGGGAAACGGGTGGTTTTAACGGGTAAAATGATTACCATGACAAGAAGCGAGGCCAAAAAAGCCCTGGAAAGGGCAGGGGCAAAGGTTGTCTCCAGTGTAAGCGCCAAAACAGACCTGGTGGTGGCAGGAGAGGCTGCCGGCAGCAAGCTCGAAAAGGCGAAAACCCTCGGCGTTGCCGTTGTTGATGAACAGGCCTTTTCAGATCTTCTCCAGAAGTCGGCCAGCCCGTAGAAGCCGTTTCTCCCGAGGCCCCGTGTCCCGCCCGGCCGGCAATGCCAATGGACTCCTGGTGCGCTTTCAGAGCCCTGTTTTATTGTACTTTTGACGGGTGCCTCAGGCCCCGCCTGATTCCCCTTTTTTCCTGGCAGCCGGTTGTTTCTCTTTTTCCCCTTTTTTAGCTGTTTTGGGGGGAGCTGTCTTTTTTCCAGCCGCCGCTTTAGGTGACGTCTCTTTTTTCTGGGGGGTTACCCCCCTTAAAATAGGAATCACCTCGCCTGCGTTTTCTGCAAGGTGCAAAGCAACCGCCTCCGTCTGTTTTTCATCGAGTTCCAGCCCTGCTGTCTTGAGGAAATCATGGATATTGTCAGCAATATCCAGCATTTTATCGTGTTGATCTGCTTCCTTCTTGGTGGCAAATGTCATTTTTTCCTCTCCATCCCTGACAACGATATATTTTGTCACGACAGCCATTACACTCTCCTGTTTCTGTTCCTGTTTTTATACTTCTGTCAAATCCGTCGCACTTTTTACCCAATATGACCAACCAAGCCCCACTTTTTTATCCAAAAAGGGCTTTTATGAACAGTCGGGCATCAAAATCCTGAAGATCTTCAACCCCTTCACCAACACCGATATACCGGATGGGAAGATTGGTCTTGTGGGCAACCGATGCAACGATTCCCCCCTTTGCTGTGCCGTCAAGCTTGGTCAGGGCGAGGTCTGTGACACCGATGGCCTTGTGGAAGAGTTCTGTCTGGGAGATGGCGTTCTGTCCGGTTGTGGCATCGATTGTCAGGAGAACCGCATGGGGGGCATCTGGCAGCCTTTTCCGGCAGGAGCGTTTGATTTTTTTCAGCTCTTCCATGAGGTTTTTCTGGGTGTGAAGCCGACCTGCCGTGTCGATGAGGAGAACATCAATGCCCCTAGCCATGGAGGCCTCCACAGCATCAAAGGCCACAGCTGCCGGATCTGATCCCTCCTTGTGTCTTACAATGGATGCATTGGCCCTTTCGGCCCAGATCTCCACCTGTTCTATGGCAGCCGCCCTGAAGGTGTCTGCGGCGGCAATGAGAACTTTTTTTCCCTGGGAGCTGAACTTCAAAGCCAGCTTGCCAAGGGTTGTTGTCTTGCCGGTGCCGTTTACCCCGACCACCATGATTACGTGGGGTTTGCTGATTTTTTTCGTTTCGTCCTCTTTTGCCGTTTCAGGAAACAGGGCCAGCATTTCCTCCTGGAGGAGCTCTTTGAGTTCGTCTGCTGTGGAGAGCTTTTTGGACTTTCGGGTGATCTTCTCCATCAAATCCATGGTGATGTCCATACCCAAATCGGACATGATCAGCTTCTCCTCCAGCTCTTCCAGGAGGGAGTCATCGATTTTTCTCTTGCCTGAAAACAGCTCATCAATATCGGTAAGCAGAAGGGCTCTTGTTTTGGAGAGCCCTTGTTTCAGTTTTCCGAAAACGCCTGTATTGGTTGTATTTTTATTTTTGAAGAAATTTTTTGGCAATGGCTTACCATTCCTTTGTGTGGTTGATATGTCAGGTAGATTAACGTGTAAGGTGCATTAACGTTTCTCTCCTTTTACATGTTAATTCAAGGTTTATCAAGGGGGCAAAGTGACCAGAGGTGAATTTTGTATTCGGCCAAGAAAAATATTGCAGTAAATTTATTTTTCAATGTATACTGCCCGTAACGTATCCGTGCAAAAATAACCCCCTGATATGGGGGCTGCGGGCTTGGTCATAACATCGGACACTTGTCACATTTGGCCGATGTTATGACCAAGCCCGGGGATGTAGAAATGGGGGGATGCTTCCATGAAAACCACACTACCCGATATTCTGGCGTTTGAGGAAAATATATTTAAAACCAGGCGTGTGCTGAAAAAAGTGCTCTGTTTCTCCCTGGATCTCATGGGGGCCCGTCAAACTGCGCTTCTCTATGGAACCAATGCCACCCGTCAGATGTTTTTACCGCCTGCCCAGTGGGACAGAGGCGTGGTGCATAAATTTGAAAACAGGGGGGTGAGCGGGCAATTCTACAATCTTTTCAACAGGTTGTTTTTGAGGTTCGGCGAGTTTTCCCATGTGAAGCTGTACAAGCGCGATGATTTCGGACAATTGCAGGACAACGATGGAATCATTGTCTATGGCTTAAAACGGTTTGTTGATTTTTACAAAAACGGCATCAGGGTCGTTGTGATCCACGGTATTAACGAGGCGTTCTCCCGGAATGACACCACTGTTTTTTCAGACCTGCCTGTGTTGTCTTTCAATGGGAAAACCTTTAACCACTTGACAGGACTGAGGGTGAACAGGGAGATCGTTAAAAAATTTCGAGCCGAAAATTTTATTGTGGCCTATGTGCCGGATTATGGTGCTCTTGTGATCAATACGGCAGATCCGGAGCTTTTGGAGTCGAAAGAAACCGGGTTTTCCCATGATAATGAGCTGAAAAAAAGGCTGCGGATATTGATCCGTGCCATTGAGATGGCATCCATTGCCTATCTTGGTGTGGCAAAGGGGCAGATGGCGGCCAGGCTTCTCTGGCGAAAAGAGGAGTACCTGCGGAAAACAGCCGCTGAACTTGAAAAACAGAAATCCTATTTAAAAGCCGTGGGGGGAGTATCGGAAAAACAGCTTGCCATGGAGCCGGTTATCACGGATCAGGGGGTGTATGCCTTTGTGGACATGGTGGGATCTGCCAGAATAAGACAATGTTACAGCCCGGGGGATTATTTTTTTATCACCAATGTCTGCAGGCAGATTGTGGCAAACATTGCCGCATTTTATTCCTGTCGTGTGGGCAATTTCATTGGCGATGCGCTCTTTTTTCAAAATGCGCCTGTTTTTGATGACGAAGGGCTGGATTATGTGCCGGACGTTTATGAGCGTACCATGTTGATGGTGCTGGCCCTTGTAACAATGTTCAGGGAGCTTGACCAGCTTGTCCGGGGCAGACATCCCATTGACAGAGGGTCACGGGTGTCAAGGCTCCTCGATCACTGGAACCGGAAGATTTTGTTTCGAACGGGTATCGAGACGGGAACCGCCACCATCGGTCCCATAGGAAGTGAAAAACGAATGATGATCACTGCCATTGGAGAGGCCGTGGACAACGCCGCAAGGCTTGAGGCGACAGGTCAGCCCAATGCAATTCACATGAGTCAAAATGTAATGCGTGTTTTGCAGACCGCCGACATTTCAAAGAAAACCAGGCTGCTCTATGATCTTGTCACCCAACGCTTTTCCTGTCTCAACAATATGTATGAAACCGAGAGCAGAATGCTGGAAAATAATGGTACGGTTCGTTTTTTTGATTTTTATAAATCCGGGTTTCTCTTTTGTGGTGATATCGTTAAGGTGAACAGGAATGTCAGGCTCAAGGAGTTTTCACAGGAGAGAACCTATTATCTGGAATGGGATCGAAAGCGCGGGCCTGAAGCGTCGGTCTGTTTCGGGATATGACCCTGCTGTTTTGAGGATTTGTTGTGGGGCGACCCGGGACGGGATAAAATCACTGGGCCGCCCCGGATCTGGCCGGAGTTCGGATCAAAACCTGTTTTTTTTATTGAATGTCAAGAACCTTGACTTCAAAATGGAGATTTTCGCCTGCCAGGGGATGATTAAAATTAATCACGGCACTCTCATCCTTGATCTCCTCCACCTTTCCCTGGAGGGTCTGGCCATCCTGGGTCTGACTTTGCACCGGGGTTCCAACGACTGCCAGCTCTTCTGGAAGCTGTTCCTTTGGAACCTCCACAACGGCCTCCTTGAGAATTTCGCCGTATCCCTCTTCAGGTGCTACGGTTACGGATTTGCTTTCGTTGATTTCCATACCTTCCATGGCTTTTTCAAGTCCCGGCACAATCTGGTTTGAGCCATTTTCAAAGGTGAGGGGTTCCTTGCCTTTGTTGGTGTCAACCACCTGCTCATTGTCCAGTGTGAGGGTGTATTCCATGGAAACTTTTTTTCCCTGTGTGACAGTCATACTAAGTCCTTTTGGTTTGTTTCAGTCATCCGGTGATGCTGAAACCATTCAAGATAGCGGCAGATGTTTGCCGCAATAAAAAAAGTGGATCAGAAAACGGTGGCCACACTCTTCGCTTGTACGGTCTGGCTGGTCTCCTGCATATAATATTCAGTCAAAAACAAACCCGCTTGACCCATTGTTGAAAGAACTGGGTTGTACTTCGTTTATTTTCAAGAAAATGTAAGAGGAACTTTGTTTTTGTCAAGTATTGATCAATGATTCTTATGTGAATTCTGCCTTTGACCGGCGTGGAGAATGTTGTTGTAAGTGGTGGAAATACGGGATTGCGAGATTAAATAGGGGTTTCGTTCAGACACTAAATAGATAGAATATGGTAATTCTGAAATTGGCGGAAGTGCATGGGAATCGAACCCACCCGGGACGGTATCAGCGCCCCACATCGGATTTGAAGTCCGAGGGCCCCACCAGTGAGCCGCGCACTTCCGCAATCACGAATATTTTTATATTATATACAGTCTATGCTGTTTGTCAACAGCAATTCTGATTTTCGGGTTTGATCATAACTTCGGCCAAATATGCAGTTTTTTTTCTTTTCTATGGAACTTCAGAGCAAAATTTAGTATATATTGATGCCCGGGCAATACAAAATTTTAAGATTATCAAAATGATGTTCTCCAATGATTAACAGCAAGAGGCTGGCTG
>JAWOGI010000104.1:0-9244 GCA_046496975.1 Desulfobacteraceae bacterium
CATCAAAGATGCGCTGTTTACCAGGGTGCTTGAGGAGTGGCGCAACAAGAGGGCCGGTCTGAAAAAATCCATTGAAAGGGCCGCCATCCTTGGCGCTGTTTTAAAGGGGCTGGGATTTCGTGGCATTCACATCGGGGGTGTTCACCGCAGTTTCCAAACAGTGGGGGCCATCCTGGACAGAATGGAAAAGATCCAGGATTCATGGCAGGATCACCTGGAAGAGATCTGCTTTGAAACCAGATCGGGGTATTATCAGTTTGGTAAACAGGCTGAAGCAAAAATAAACCACTCTTTTGCAGCGGTGCTTAAAAACAGGTTCCAAGAACGGTACCCCTACGCGATACTGAAAAAAGCACACCAGTGCTTCTTTGTAAAAACGAACGCTTTTTCACCTGTTTATAAAAAAATGGCACAAGCAATGGATACTGCCGGCAAGGCATGGCTTGTGAAGAGAATACTGGAAGATCCCTTTAAAAAGCTGACCCTCTCCTGCCAGGGCTGCGGTGACTGCGCTATTCAGCACCTCTCCTTTCTCTGCCCGGAATCAGGCTGCCCCAAACACACAAGAAACGGTCCCTGCGGCGGAAGCCGGGATGAAAAATGTGAGGTCAATCCGGAAAAAACCTGTGTCTGGGTCAGGGCCTATGGGCGGGCAGCCGTGGGCGGTTCTGCCCATGAACTGGCCAGGGCCTTTGTACCGCCCCGCATGTGGGAGCTCAACAACACCTCTTCCTGGATTAATTTTCACCTGGAACGGGATCACCACGCATCGCCCACGGCTGTGACCCACGGCAAGCCGTCAAGAAATCAGAGAGATATAAAGGGTGATTTTGACCATTAGCGACGATGCCGGACATAATCGTCAGTTTCCAGAGCCTCTCTGACCTTGACGGCGAGATCTCTGTTGGAAAAGGGCTTTTGAATGAAATGGACCCCTGCATCCAGCACACCGCGATGGGCGATGACATTGGCTGTATATCCGGACATGAAAAGCACCTTCAGTTTCGGATAATCCGTCAGCAGCTTTTCTGCCAGATCGCGACCGTTCATCTCCGGCATGACAACGTCGGTGATCAGCAGATCAATGTCACCGTCATATTCTTTTCTCACCGCTACCGCCTCTCCAGGAGTGAGGGCTGTAAAAACGTTGTATTCCAGACGTTCCAGGATTCGTTTGGTCAGCTTCAAAATGGAGGCTTCGTCTTCTACAATCAGCACGGTTTCCCCCGATCCGAAAGAGGGCTCTTCAGCCACATGGGTTTCAATCCGCTCAGCGGCTTCAGTGTGACGGGGGAAATAGAGTCTGAAGGTGGTGCCCTTTCCCGGCTCGCTGTAAACATTGATGAATCCCTGGTTCTGCTTGACAATGCCGTAGATCATGGCAAGGCCGAGCCCTGTGCCCTTGCCGAGCTCTTTGGTGGTGAAAAATGGTTCGAAAATCTTATCCAGGGTTTCCCTGTCCATGCCCTGTCCGCTGTCGCTGACGGCCAGAAGCGCGTATTCACCGGGAATAAAACCGGCGTGATCTGCGCAGTACTCTTTGTCAAAACGGATGTTATCCGTTTCAATGGTGATTTTTCCCACATCAGAGATTGCATCCCGTGCATTAACGCACAGATTGGCAAGGATCTGGTCCAGCTGTGATGGATCAATATTTATCGGCCACACTCCTGGTCCCGGTTCCCAGGAGAGATCGATATCTTCACCTATGAGACGGCGGAGCATCTTGAGCATGTTCTCCACAATTTCATTCAGGTCGAGCACTTCAGGCGCTATTGTCTGCTTCCGGGCAAAGGCGAGAAGCTGCCGGGTGATATCGGTGGAACGTTTTGCCGCATTGAGGATCTCTTGAAGATCACCGTGCAGCTCGTCTTGAGGATCTGTTTTATCAATGCCAAATTGTGCATACCCGATTATCACACTGAGCATGTTGTTGTAGTCGTGGGCCACCCCTCCGGCCAGACGTCCCACGGATTCCATTTTCTGGGCCTGAAGCAGCTGGGATTGAAGATTTTCCTGTTCGGCCTCTCCCTGCCTGCGGGCTTCCTCTATCTTCATAACGGTGATTGCGTAAGCAAAATCCCCGGCCATATCAGCAAAAAGGCCTTTTTCCTCCTCATCCACGGTGAGTTGTTTCTCTGCAGCGGCAACGACGTATCCGAACAGCTCTTTTCCATGAATCAACGGTGCGCACAGCGATTGATTTTCAGAACATGCCTCAGCTATGGGACAGGTGACGCAAACTGTCTGCCGGTCTTCAACTGTCAAAAGCTCTCTTTTAATTCGGGCATGTTCACAGCAGGGGGGCAATGATCCATTTTTCAATATTCCGGTCAGTTCCTTTGAAGCAGCGGCCACTCCTTCCATGGCCCAGGTGAGGGGCCGATCTTCATTGTCGGTCAATACGATCATGGCCGAGGCATATCCTCTGCTGGCAACAAGCAGTCGACAGCCTTCCTCTATCAGGGGCTGCCTTTTTCGTTCGCGGACGATCAATTGGTTGATATCCCTGATTGCCCGCAGAATATGGTTAAGATGCTCAATGCGTGCCAGGGCACGTTTACGCTGGGTAATATCCTCGGCGGCACCTAAAATCCCTACGGTTTCACCCTTGTCGTTTCTTACCGGTGCCACGGAGAGGCTGATGGAGAGGGATGAACCGTCTTTTTTAAGGCGCACCAGCTCTTTGCCGAAAAAAGCGTCACCTTTCAGGACTCTTTCCCGGGATGCATCGAACTCGTGACGCTTGTCGGCAGGAACAATGGGCAATGGCCTGCCAATAATTTCCTCAGCTTGCCAGCCGAATATCCTTTCTGCGGATCTGTTCCAGCTCAACACCTTTCCATCAAGATCAACGGTGTACAGGGCCACCGGTGAACAGGCGATCATGGCACGCTGGTACTCTTCACTGTTTCGCAGTGCCTCTTCGGCCTGTTTTCTATGGTTGATATCAACGATGGTTGTCACGAAATAGAGCGGATTTCCTTCGGCATCACGCCCCATGGCGGTGCTGACATCCGCCCAGAGGTATTTGCCGTTTTTGTGAACATAGTGCTTTTCGAAACGATCCGAATCCTTATCTCCGGTCAACAGCGAGCCGAGTATTTTTTCAGTTTCCTGGATCTCTTCAGCGGGGGTGAGTTCCTGCCATCGCTTGCCCTTCAGTTCTTTTTGTGAATATCCCAAAAAATCAGCAAAGGCTTTGTTGGCATCCATTTCACCCGTTGGCAGTGTTATGGATTTTCCTACATTGGAGGCTTCGAAAACATATTTGAACAGATCAAGACTCTTTTGCAAGGCTTTGGTTTTCTCGGTTACCTGGCGGCGCAAAGACCAGGACCAAATGACGGCGAGCATTACAATGAGCAGCAAGGGGATGATGACGATTGCCGAGTACCGCAGGGCATCCGCTAGCGAAGTGGACTTTTCCTTGTAAACACCGAGCCACTTGTCATGGATTTGCCTGTATTCACCACTGCTCTCCAACGCCTTCAGTCCTTCACTGAACTGGGCCAGCAACGCTTTGCTGCCCTTGGAGGAGGCATAGCAATACTCAGACGATAGAATCGGTTTTTTACCAAAAACCAGATTTGACCATTTGTGTCTGTTTGTCAGGTAATGGGCCGTGATCAGGGATACCAAGGCACAGTCGTGCTCTCCTTTAGACAATTCGCCCAGGGCCTTTTCCTGGTCAGCCACCGTAACAACCTGGTCTTCCAGTCCATTTTCCACTGCAAAATCATGCAGGATATCCCCTTGTTCAACAGCGATACGTTTTCCTGCAAGATCCTCAATGGATTCCGGTGGAGCTCCGTCACCTTTTCTTACGACAGCTATGTAACGGCTGACAGTGTGGGGCTGGGTGAAGTCGAATTTAAGATCCCGGGATGTTGAATAAAACATGCCCTGCATCACATCGATTCTGCCGTTTTCCAGGGCATGAAGCCTTTCTGTCCACCTGCCAAGTCTGATTTCAATATTCAATCCCATTTCACGGGCAATGGCCCGGGTCAGATCGACGTTGTATCCTGCGGGACGTCCGTTGTCATCCAGGAACTCATAGGGCGGAAAGTTCCGGTCTCCTCCCACAAGGATCGGTCGATCCGACGGCAGCTGCATGGCGGCGAACCACTTGGAATGAAGATGGCGGTACGTTCCGTCGGCCATAACGATGGCCAGTCCCTCATTGAGCAGCGCAAGGGTGTCACTGTCTCCCTCATGGACCGCAAAACAGAAGTCCTGCTTGAATCCCTCGATGGGCCGGTCCAGGACCCGCAGGTCAGTCAGTCCGGTTTGCTGGATCAGGCGCAGTGCCACCAATCGTTGAACAACAACGGCGTCATACAAGCCTTCTGACAGTTTTTCCAGGGCGATTTCAAAGGTAGGTGTGGTATGAATCTCAATTCCCCGCTCCTTTCGCCGTAAGAATTCCTCGGCGTTGTCACCTTTCATCACCGCAACCCTGCGCCCGGGTAAATCGGCAAGGTTTCGTATGCCGGTTTCATCATTGCGCACCACGATAGCCCCGTGCAGGGACATGTAAGGCACAGTGAAATCAAAAAGAGCTTCCCGCTCGTCAGTGCGCCCGACCAGGGGCAGGGCGTCTATTTCACCCCGTTCCAGCCAGCCGCGAACGTCGACCCACGGTCCTGTGCGGAAGGTGACATCCACCCCCATGGCTGTTAGTGCCCTGCGCATCAATTCAACTGAGAATCCATCCGCCTTGCCATGCTCATCAACAAAACTGAAAGGGGGGTAGTCGACTTCCGCTCCTGAACGGATGGTTTCTCTGGAGGCAATATCCGCTTCACCGGCAGAAACCGGAAGGTTATATGTAAAAACAGCTGTGATTGCTACAAGAACAACTGCGATCCACAGAATATAATCTGCTGTTCGTTTGTGGTCTCTTTCTCTCATTATCCTGCCACCTCATTTTTCAGAAATTGGCGCGCGAACTCAGCGGCTTCTGTTTCAACTGTTTTAACGCTTTCTGGAAAGGCAACCCGCAGCCTTACCCTGCCTTTCAGCGGTAGCCGAGGTGTTTGTTGTATGTCTCCAAAGGCGTTACAGTATTTTGATAATTTGGGTATAAAATACCCGTTACATTATTTGCATCTTAGCATATGAATTGCTGAAAAATACAGTCTTATTTTCAGTGATTGTATGCAGTAAGGGATCTGTTGAAATTCCTGCGGGGCTGTCATCTTTCTTGCCAATGGTGGCTCGGTTGCGGTATGATCATGTCTACCATGAAAGAAAGGAGAGCATCAAGTGTAAGACCCGGTATCAGCAGAATATGGAATGCCCGGGAAATTTTTGAAACGGTCGTTGGCAACCATGGAAACAGGATCGAAACGTCATGAAAAAATATTACAGGGAGCGGTTTTACGCCCAGCAGCAGTTGATCAAGACCATTGCAAGTTTCATTGAAGTCAACGAGATCCTTGAAAGGGCCAGGGAAAAGCTTCGGGAGAACATTCCCTTTTCCATGGAGGTGTGCATTCTTCTGCTGGATCCTGAGGCCGACCAGTATACCCGCCCCCTGCAGTGCGCCCTGTACGAGAAACCCACCAGCTGTCAGTCCTGCAAGCGGAACCGGCCGGCGGTTCAGAAGGCGATTCATCGCCGGAAAGCTGTTGTGGAGCGGCACAGCGAGCCGGTGGAACGGCAGAACAGGGAAAGCGTCATGGTGGGCCCGGAAGGCGCTGTACCGGTTTTTGCCGGTGACGAGGTTCTTGCCGTGGTCAGTGTGGTGATACTGCCGGGGAGGATGTTCACCCGGAAAGACTTTTTTCTGATGAAGGATTTTGCCGAAGTGCTGGGCAGCGTTCTTCTGAATGCAAAAAAACACTGGGAGATGACCCGGGAAAAGATCAGAATCAGCCGGATGCTGACCCAGCTCTCCCCCTTTGTTCCCCAGTCCGTCCGCACCATTGTCGAGAAAAACCCCGAGCAGCTCGACCAGGTCAAGGAGAAAAAAGAGGTCACGGTCCTGTTCCTGGACATCGAAGGCTACACCGAGCTGAGCGCCCGCCGGGGGGACAGTGAGGTCAGCGCTGTCATTGAACAGATCTTCTCGAGTTTTGTCGACCCCATTCACCGCTCCCACGGGGAGATCAACGAGACCGCCGGGGACGGGTTGATGATCATTTTCCAGGGGTTTGATGGCCGGACCAATGCGGTCAACTCGGTGAAGGCCGCCTTTGAGATCCATGAACGAAGCCGGGAGATCCATGCCGGCCTGAAACCCGGGGTGGACCCGGTCCACGTCAACATCGGCATCAATTCGGGCAGCGCCCTGGTGGGCATGAGCCGCTTTACAGGATCCCTTGGAACCCGGATGACCTATACGGCAACCGGGGAGGTCACCAACCTGGCCGCCAGGCTGGCCGATCATGCCAGGGGGGGCGATATCCTCCTGGGCGGTGAGACAAAACGGCTCATCCAGGGTCTCTGGACTCTCCATGATCTCGGGACGGTTAAAATGAAAGGGATAGGAAAGCCGGTTTCCCTCTATTCACTTCTATCCCCCGAACCATCGTGATTGTTACTCTCTTTCCTGAAGGACTTCCCTGAGTACTTTCAATGCCGTGTTTGTCGCGGGCACGCCGCCGTACACAGAGGTCTGGAAGATCACCTCGGCAATCTCTTCTCTTGTGCATCCCACGTTCAGGGCCGCATGGATGTGCAGCTTGAGCTCCTCGGGCTTTGCCAGCACGGTAAGGGAGGCCACGGTGATCAGCTGCCGTGTGGTATGGGGGATTTTTTCCCTGGAGTACATCCTGCCGGTAATAAAAAGGGAGAGGTCCTTTGCAAGTTCCTTGTCAAACTCCTTCCACAGGGCATAGGGCTTTTCTTCGTTGTTTACCGTGCTGAAGTAGAGTTGGGCTGTTTTGCCGGTTTTTTCTGCTGCCTGTTTGTCATCCATGGGCGGCTCCTTTTGTTCAATGAATGGTGTTGTTGCCCTTGCGGGACTTGATCACAGCTTCGGTCAGATTTGCTGATTCCTGGACCAACGGGGTCAGGCTTGTATTATTGGAACCTGATGCGTTTGTCAGGTTCCATGCTTTTGAAAAGAGCCTTGGCATCGAGCATTTCAACAAAAGTGCAGATAACGCAAGCCTGATCCCCGAATCGCCGTTTTACCGGTTGGCTTTTCTGATGCCCAGTTGGTCCAGGGCGATGATCCATTTGCAGATATTGGCAGAGCCTTCCACCATTGTATAGGTGGGGGCATCCCTGTAAAACCGGGCAACGGGATACTCGGTGGAGTAGCCGTAGGCGCCGAGGATTCTCATGGCAAAATTGGCGCATTTGGTCACTGTCTCGCCGGCAAAGTATTTTGCCTGGGCCACATCCAGGCCGTTGTTGAGCTTGCCCTGGTCTTTCCGCCATGCGGCCTTGTAGACCAGCAGCCTTGCCGCTTCGATGTCGGTTGCCATCTGGGCGATCATGTCCTGGTTCATCTGGAAGGTGCCGATGGGCTTGCCAAACTGCTTTCTCTCGTTGGCGTATTTGATTGCCACATCCAGGCAGGCCTGGGCGACACCCACGGCACCGGCAGCAGCGGAAAGCCGGGTGTGATTCAAAGATGAGAAGACGATCTTTGCACCGTCGCCGGGCTTGCCAAGGATGTTCTCCTTGGGCACTTTTACATTGTCAAGGAAGAGTTCGCCCGTGGGTGAGGAGTGGGACCCCATTTTCTCCAGCCCGGAGGTTTTAATGCCGGCAAAATTTTTCGGCTCGATGACAAAGGCGGAAAGACCCTTGGAGCCGGCCTCTTTGTCGGTGTATGCGTAATAGATCAGGGCGTCGGCCGCGTCGGCATTGGAGATCCATGTTTTGGAGCCGTTGAGGAGCCAGTGGTCTCCCTTGTCTTCCGCTGTGGAGGACATGGCCATGACGTCGGAGCCGGCATCGGGCTCTGTGATGCCGAAACCGCCGAGGTATTCGGCCGTGCAGAGTTTTTCGATGTATTTCTCCTTGGCCTCCTGGGTGCCGTATTTAAAAATGGTAAAGGCGCAGCCCAGAACCTGCATGTTGATCTGAACCCGAAGGGAGGATGACGCCTTGGCGATCTCTTCGGTGACGATCATGGCCGCCATCCACCCCATCTCCTCTCCGCCGAACTCTTCGGGGATCACCGTGCCGAAAAATCCCAGTTCTCCCATGGGTTTCATCACTTCCTTGTAGGGCAGGTAGTGCTTCTCATCCCACTCATCGGCATTGGGGGCGATCTTCTTTGTGGCAAATTCCTTGACGGCTTTTCTGAGCATTTCATGCTCTGTTGAGAGTTTAAAATCCATTTTACCTCCTGTTTTTTGTTGTGTCGTTGTTATGAAAAAGCTGCTTGTTTTTGATAAAATTCAATTTGTTGCAGCAGATACGCTTAGATCCGTTTAAACCGGTTTCCCGGTTCACCGGTTTTCTTCTTTGTACCCCATGACCTCTGAAAAGGCTTCCGCCGCTTTCACCAGAACCTTGATGCAGTTGTCCAGGTACTCCTGCTGGGAAAATCTGATTTCCGGTATGGCAAGGCTGATGCTGGCCAGGATGGTCCCGGTGTGGTTAAACACAGGCACGCTCACCGAATCAAGTCCAGGGGTTCTCTCGCCCATGCTTGCCGCATACCTCTGTTTTCTGATCTGCTCCAGCTCCTGCTCCAGGGCCTTTTTGTCCACAATGGTGTTCGGGGTAAAGGGTTTGATCTTTGTTTCTTTCAGGTAGTTTTCAATAAAGGCCTGAGATGCAAATGCAAGGAGGCACTTGGCCGAGGCCCCTGCATAGAGGGGAGATCGGTGGCCCAGGGGCATTCCCGCCCTGAGAAGTCGTGTGGATTCGATGGTGTAGATGCAGACACGGTGGCCCCCCTCAATGATGTTCAGATGGACCGTCTCCTGGGTTTTTTCCGCCACCTCTTCCATGAACCGCCTCGCCGTCCGGGTGACACGATTGGAGTCGTTCAGGGTCTGGAGAAAGCCGTAAAAGACATTGCCGAGGAAGTACTGGCGGGAGAGGTCATCCTGGTCAACAAAGTGGTAGGATTTCAGGGTCTGCAGTATCCTTTGAACAGTGGCAGGGCTGAAGTTGAGCTCCTGGCTCAGCTCCCTTACGCCAAAATCCCCCCTGCCTTCCTGAAATTTCAGCAGGATCTGGATGGCTTTTTCGATGGAATTGAATTTTTTGTTCTCGTTTTGCATAACGCCCTTTGTTGCATCTTATGAAACACTGTTTTTTATTGTAA
>JAWOGI010000090.1:0-11774 GCA_046496975.1 Desulfobacteraceae bacterium
TCAACGATATGATCGCCATCCGCAATAAGCCATTAAATTGCCGGAAAGATGTCTTTCGGGCTATGAATAAAAATGAATTCAAAAGAGTTTCCTTTATTAATATAGGCATCAACCAAAAATGCTTTTTCTGTCTTTTCTACGGTTAAAACAGACCCTTTCCGTAAAAACATAGCGTATCCGAATCATCAGTATTTTACAAAGCTGTCTCTATTTACCCGGTTGAAAGGAGACGGCAAAGGTCCATGTCTCGCCCTTGGCCGTATTCTCTCCCCAGACCGCCGGGACATATCCCAGTTCCAACCCCC
This sequence comes from Desulfobacteraceae bacterium, assembly GCA_046496975.1. Classification (GTDB taxonomy): domain Bacteria; phylum Desulfobacterota; class Desulfobacteria; order Desulfobacterales; family Desulfobacteraceae; genus DATFJZ01. Next base: position 306 of record JAWOGI010000090.1, read on the forward strand.
ATTGTGTACTAAGATGATATCCCAGGGTCAGGTCCAGTTTGGCGAGATCATATTCCAGGGTGGATGTGGGGTTGCCGAAATCGTCGGTGACCTCATCGGCATTGTCCATGCTCACCAGGGCATCCAGCTTGGCCCGGCCGTAAAAATTCCTGCCGAATTCCGAGCCGATCTCCACCAGATAGCGGAACTCATCCGACGGTGCTTTGGCCCGCCAGCGGTATCCGGTTTCCAGATTCATGTAGCCGGGAATCATGGGCCAAAGGGACCGGCCATAGAGGAAGCGCAGTCTATTTTAATTAATTTCAGGACAACTCAAGGTCCTTTTCCTGTGCGGGCCTGAATTTTTGAACCATCTTTGGAATCAGGGATACCAGCACAATCAGCAGGATGCCGATGATAAACGTGGGGGAAATATTCCCCTTTAGCAGATCAATAAATGAGCTGGAAAAAACGATAAAGGCAACACAGGCCGGAAGCATGCAAATAAACGAGGTGCCAGCATAGGGCAAAAATTTGATTGGTGTCAGCCCGAAAGCGTAGTTGAGCAGGTTAAACGGAAACAGCGGCACCAGGCGGGTAAAGGCCACGATTTTCCATCCGTTGTTCTCAACGCTTTGATCCAGCTTTTGCCACCGGGGGCCGGAAAGTTTGGCGGTGATCCAGTCCCGGGCCACATACCGGGAGATGAGAAAGGCCAGGCTGGCACCGGCAGTGGCGCCGGTGATACTGTACACAACTCCCCAAAATGGGCCGAAGATAATACCTGCGGCAATGGTCAAAGGCAAACCGGGCATGAAAAGAGTTGGCGCCAGGCTGTAGAGAAGCATAAATGCCAGCGGCGCCAGGGGGCCCAGAGACGTTACGGTGTGGCGAAGGGTTTCAGCGTCAAAATTGTCCAGAATGCCGGACACACGGATACCTGCGATAGCGACAATAACAGCGGCCAGCATCAGGATTTTTTTTATTTTTCCACTGTTGCCGCTTTCCCGGGCGAAGGTAGAGGTAAATGTTCTTTCCCGGGTGACCGGAGCTGCGTAGTTTTTTTGCACGTAGCGTTTCAGGCGGGTTCGGTTGAAATAGGTCAGTGGTGCCCGGGCAACTTTCCGGGTCCCGTCGGTCACAGCGTCGGGGTGAAAAACCGCGTCCAGAATATGGTCGGTGGGTGTTTTTTTGTTGAGAAAATTGGCACACCCAGCACAATAGGTCAACAGGCGGCGGTTGTTTGCCTCTTGTTTGCGTTGCTCCCCCCATGTCTGGGCCAACCGGGAATTTACGCATCCAGCAGACCCGCCTTCTCCGCAGCACAGGGTTGTTTTGCCGCTGTGGGGCATTTCTTCCAAAGTAAACCCCGCGCTACCGGCCAGTTGACGGACGGATGCCTGAATTTCCGGTTCATTTCTGAGGACACAGGGGTCATGGATGGCAACCGCCGGAGAATTTGCACCGGCATGGTCTTTTCCCGTATCCTTATCCAGATACATTTCCGGCATCCCATAGACAGCGGTCACGGAAAGGGGGGTGCCGTAAGCTTTAAATACTTTGTGGCAATTCGGGCAGACCACAATGACCCGGGTCACCCCGTAATCCGTCAGATAATCCCGCATTTCAAGAAACAGATCCCCCGGCGAGAGGTTCACCGGACAGACGGCCTCGCACAGGCCGCACAGGCTGCACGAAAACGCCAGCGTGAGCCACCCGGGATCCTCTGGAAGATAGTTTTCAGCAATAAATTTGGGCGTGCCGTTTTGCTTTAAAAAATCGCATTGCTCCGTGCATTTCGGACAATTGACACATTTTTCCGTTATCATGACCATCTGTCTGGCGAGGGGCTGGCGCAAAGGCGAAAGCGATTGCGGAGGTGAGAACGTATCCGATGCAACGCTCTGGGGGGGCACTGGGCTGCTCCTTGATATGATTTTTTATTTTGCGGTTCCTGGTAATTTAAACAACAACAACTGCTTTGATCAGTGAGAATTAATATAATTTTTTCTATCTGTCAAATTGATAGTTTCGATGAATTTTTCCAATATCCATCGAATAATTCTATAATGGGGTGGGGTCAGGCTTTTCTTGTTCGTCGTTATCAAACAATGAAGACACACTGCATAGGCAGTTAAGATAATGACAATAAGGAAAGTCTGACCCCACCTTCGATTTTATTGGCGCAGTTTAAATCTGGCAATCATTCCGTTCAGATTCTCGGCCAGTTTTGATAATTCTCCTGCACTTTCATTGACCTGCTGGCTGCCTGTTCGCATTTCATCGGCGGCCTGGCTGACCTGGTGGATATCACTGGTGACTTCACTGGCAACGGTTGATGTCTGATTGACGTTTTCATTGACTTCCTGAACCCCTTCCGACGCCTGGGTCACATTGCTTGAAATCTCCTGGGTGGTGGAGGTCTGTTCCTCGATGGCCGTGGCCACAGAGGTAACAATATCATCAATTTCATTGATGATTTTAACAATGGATTCAATGGCGGCAACAGATTCACTGGTGGTGGACTGCACATCTCCGATTCGTTTGCCGATTTCGCCAGTGGCTTGTGCGGTCTGCTGGGCAAGGGCTTTTATTTCTCCGGCAACCACGGCAAAGCCTTTGCCTGCCTCACCGGCCCTGGCCGCTTCAATGGTGGCGTTCAGGGCAAGAAGATTGGTCTGTTCAGAAATATCGGCAATGGCTTCGGTGACCTTGCTGATTTCCGAGGTGGCTTTGTCAAGTTCGTCCACTTTTCCGGAAACCTCTTCGGCTTTTTTAACAGCCTCGGAGGTGGTCTGGCTGCCCTTGGAGGTGTTGGAGGCAATTTCGTTGATGGTGGCGGACATCTCCTCGGTTGCCGAAACAATCATCTGGATATTGGTGGATGTCTGTTCCGTGGCGGCGGCCACACTGTTCATGTTAGTCACCATCTCTTCAGCAGCGGTTGCAACACTGTTGGCCTTTTCTGATGTCTGCTCTGATCCGTTTGACATCTGCTGTGAAATGGCGGACAGTTCCGTGGAAGAGGAGGTCAGGGTCTGAACCCCGCCGGTTATATCCTTGAATATCACTGAAAGGTTGTCTGCCATGGCTTTCATGTTGGCGTATACACCGATGATTTTTTTACCATCGGCATTGAATTCAACGGTAAGGTCTCCTTTGGCAATGCTGTCGGCTATTCTTGCAATCTCAGACGGTTCGCCGCCAAGCTGGGCCATAATACCCCGGACAAACCATAGCACACCCACCATTGTCAGAACCAGAAAGACAATGGCGACCACAATAACAACATTTCGAATGGCCCGTACCGGTGCCAGAAATTCCTCCTGGTCCTGGGTTGCACAAACACTCCAGCCGGTCGTGGATACCGGGGCAAACCCGGCGATCTTGTCAACCCCTTTGTACACGTATTCTTCCACACCGGATTTATGGGCCAGCATTTTCTCAAGAATGGATTCCATCCCATCTAAACTGTGGAGATCAAGTTCAAGAATCAAATCCTGGTTGGGATGGGCAATAAGAACCCCCTTTTCATTTGCCAGATACGGGTATCCGGTTTCCCCTATTTCGATACTGGTTATCTTATCGGAAAGACTTTTCAGCCGGACAACCGAGGCAAAGATGCCTGTAAACTGGCCTGAACCGGTTTTCAGCGGTACGGAGAGAACCACAACAGGGTTGTTGTTGACTTTTGACCTGATGGGCGTGCCAATGGCTGTCTTGCCCGACCTTGATGCCTGGAAATAGTCCCTGTCAGCAACAGACAGGTTCTTTTTTCTGCTTTGACCGTCAAAGTTGTCCGATATGATGGTTCCCTTTTTGTCTGTGACAAAAAACATGTCATAGCTTTCGCTGGACTGGTTCTGATGTTTTTTTAAAAGGTTATCCAAGGATTCAAGGGTTGAAAGAGCAGAGTCTGCACCGTTTTGGGCAACTTTTTCAGCGGCTTTGCCAATCAAAGGTTCAAGCGCCAATTGTTCAGCCAGCTTTTTTTCCTGTTCCAGAAACTCATCGGTCAACATGGCAATATTGGACGCTGCCATTTCTGCCCTTCCGTTTGCAATGGAAAGAAGGGCCTTGGAAGAACTCATAATTGAAAAAATTCCAACAACTGTCAACGGCAGAAGGGCGGCAAGAATTCCGCCCAAAATCAGCTTGAATTTCAGTGATTTTTCTTTGGTTTTTCCCTTCATTTTTTTTCCTTTTGGTTAATTGTGTTTTATCTTTTATATGCCTTAATTGTTTTTTATATCCCGATCATCGGATCCTACGTCCGGTGCTGATACGGTTGCTCTTTTGTCCGGCTTTGAATTGTTCTTAAAACAGAAAGGATGTCATCAAAATCATCGTTTTCTGTGTCGGGAAAACTGATAAAGCTTGGCTTTAAATCAAGGGTCGCTGCCATGGGGATATTTCCTCTGGGAGATAGGGCCAGAATAATTCGAATATTGTCAAAAACGGGCTTCAATTGAACCAGCTCCTTTATCTGCTTTTGGGAAAAAAGAAAAACAACAGCAATGGTTATCCGGTGCAGGGGACGGCACAGGGTTTGGGACAGTTCCGTGATGCTTGACACTCTTACGGTTTGAATGCCGGCTGCCTTTTCCTTGATAAGGGTTTCAAGTTTGTCCCCTCTTTTTTCTTTAATGTCTGCATACAGGATAAGTTTCATTTCTTGAAGATTCTTTTCCAGTTAAAAAAAGGTAAGCAGTTTTCCTGTTTGATAAAAAAAACAGATCAGCTTTCAGATTGTACGATAAATCATAGCAAAATATGTGCCATAAAAAAGAGATGGTTTTCTATAACGGCAATACCCCGAATCGGCTGCCGGGATTATACGACTTGCATATAAACCGGCATGGCCGGTCCATGCACAGTGCTCTCACAGCAAAGATAGAAATCCGTGATGGCGAAACCCGGTGTAAGGAAAGTTTGACAAACGATATTCCGGAAAACAGGAATTTATTTTTCCTGTTTTCCGGAATACTCAATTCATTTTTTTGAAACCCGGCAGATTGTGACGGCCTAAAAGCGTGTACAGTCTCGATTGGGATATGCCGGAGATCCGGCAGGCTTCTTTTCTGTCTCCCCTGGATCTTCTGATTAATGCTTCAAGGTACTGCTTGTCACATTCCCTGCGAAAATCATCCAGGGGCAAAAGTTCACCGTGGGTATCCAGGGGTGAGGGGAAAATCGATCCGGGAAGGGGAGTGGCGGTCAAATTGGATTTAAAACTCAATATTCTGTAATCCGGAGGCAGGTGTTTGGGGAACAGTGTCGGGTCCATGCCCGCCGATGCCAGGGCGTAATCCAGAACATTGATCAGTTCGCGCACATTGCCGTGCCAGGGGCAATCTTTCAGGGTGTTGAGGAACTCTGGAGAGACGGCTTTGCTTTCCATATGGTACCGGGTTGCCAGTTCGTGCAGTTTTTTAATGGTGATCTCCTCAATGTCCGTTTTCCGTTCCCTGAGCGGCGGCAGTTTGATTTCCATGGCCCGGATGCGGTACAGAAGATCCTTTCGGAACCGTTTCTCCTCTACCCTTTGATCAAGGTCGCGATTGGTTGCGGCAATCACGCGGATATCCACCGGGATTTCCGAGTGGCTGCCCAGGGGACGTAGCGACCTCTCTTCAAGGCATCTTAAAAACGATGTCTGGGCATTTATTGGCAGATCGCCGATCTCGTCCAGCAGAAGGGTGCCTCTGTGGGCCTGGACAAGAAGGCCTTCCTGTTTTTTCAGCGCCCCTGTAAAGGCGCCTTTTTCATGGCCGAACAAAGTGCTTTCCACCAGGGTATCCGGCAGGGCACCGCAGTCGACAGCAATAAAAGGGGTTGCAGCTCTTCTGCTGTTTTCGTGGATCGCTTTTGCAAAGAGTTCCTTTCCGGTTCCGGTTTCTCCGGTAACCAAAACACTGGCATCTGTGGCGGCTGCCTTACCCACTTCCTCCAGCGCTTTCTGGATAACCCCGGACTCTCCGATAATTTCAGGTCGTTTCAAAGGGACCATTCGAGGTGCCAGTTTTTCTTTGTGATAGTCAATGGCCCTTGTAATGGGCAGGGCCACTTCATCCAGAAGAAAGGGTTTTTGAACATAATCCCATGCACCGTGTTTAAATGCCAGTTCTGCTCCCCGGCTGTCTCCTGTACCGGTGATGATAATCACTTCAGGTTCAGAAGGTGCCCTGATCAGTTCCGGCAGCAGGTCCAGTCCGTTGCCGTCGGGCAGTTCAAGATCCAGAAGCACAAGATCAAAATAATGTTGGCCGACCATCTCCCGGGTCTTTTGAACTGATCCGGCTGTAAAGGACTTGTGCCCCATCTTTTTTATAATGGTTTCAAAAAACAAACAGATGTTATTGTCGTCATCAATGATCAGAACGTTCATCATGGGATTTATTTTCTGAGCCTTTTGTTATGGCGTTTTTAACAGCACTGGCCAGTTCACCGGCAATCAGGGGCTTCATGATTGTAGCCATGATACCAGACGGCGCAGCCTTTTTTGAAGTCAACTCTTTACCCAATCCGGTGCAGAGAATAATGGGTATATCGGGATTCAGTAAAACAAGTTTGTTGGACAGTTGCACACCGTCCATTTCCGGCATGGTCATATCGGTCAGCACAAGATCAAATCCATAAGGGTCTTTTTTGAACAGATCAAGGGCTTCTCTGCTGCTTGTGCTGGCCGTTACGGTATAGCCAAGTTTTGACAGAATGGCTTTTGTCCACTTTACAATGGATTCCTCGTCATCCACAATGAGAATATTGCCTTTTCCGATCATGGCCGGTGTGGACGATTCAGCACTGGGTTGAGAAGTTTGGGTTTTCTTTTCCGGTATGAGAAGTTTAAAGGTGGTGCCCATGTCCACTTCACTGTAAACAAAAATCGCTCCTTCCATTTCCTTTACTATTCCGTAAACCGTGGAAAGTCCGATGCCAGTGCCCTGACCGCGCACCCTGGTGGTAAAAAAGGGGTCAAAGATACGCGGCAGATTGGCTTTGGGTATGCCGCATCCGGTATCGGAAACAGTGGTCTGGATATACCGGCCTGGAGCCAGTTCTTTTATGACATCTCCGGTGACAACAGATATCACCTCCAGACGCACCTCAAGAACGCCTCCGTTTTGTTCCATGGCATGGGCTGCATTGGTAAACAGATTCATAAACACCTGGTTCAGCTGAGTGGGATCTGCAAACACCACGGCGTTGAATGTTTCAAAATTTTGTTTGATTTCAATGTGTGAGGGAATGGATGCCCTTAAAAATTTCAGGCTTTCTTTGATGATGGGGGTAATGGAGATCAACTGTTTTTCGAAATCTGCTTTTCTGCTGAAAATTAAAATATGCTTGACCAGGTCTCTGGCCCTCAGGCCTGCAGTAATCACCTGGTTCAGGTTGTTTGTAATTTCAGTATGGCCTGCTGCTTCAAGTTTTGCAAGCTCGGTAAATCCGATTAAAGCGGAGAGTATGTTGTTGAAGTCATGGGCTATGCCTCCGGCAAGTGTGCCCAGCGCCTCCATTTTCTGTACCTGCTGCACCCGTGTTTCCAGTTTTTTTCGATCCGTGATGTCCTGGATGGTGCCTTTCAGATAATGGCCCTGATCTGTTTTTTCCGCTTCAGGCTCGCATATTATGTTCACCCATTTTTCCCTGTCCGGGGGCAAGGAGAGTTTCAGTTCAATATCAAAGGGAACTCCTTTGGAAATTGCGTCCTGAATAGAGTTGTTGAACAGATCCCACCATTTTCCCCTGTGGACTGTCTGGTACTCTTTGTATGTCAGGGGGCCGAGTGTTTTTCTGCGCCGGTAGATATGATACACCTCATCGGACCAGTCAGCCATTTTCTGCCGGGGATCCATGGACCAGTTGCCGATTTTGGCAATTTTCTGGGCCAGACAGAGTACCCGGTTGCTTTCCACGAGTTTAAACTCAAGCTCTTTGCGGTGGGTTATCTCCCTTGTTATTCCCAGTATGCGGTCAGGGGTGTTGTTGTCGTCCCTGAGGAAACGGGCTGTGATCTCAACCCATATTCTTGTGCTGTCCTTTTTTATCCATTCAAGTTCAATGGTTCGGTACCGTTGGAGGCTGGGCTGGACTTTAGATGCCTGGTCAAATTCCCGGGAAACCGTTTCAAACACCTGTTTAATGGTCTCTCTGTCCAAGTGGAGATCCATTCCCTGTCCTGTCAGTTCCTCGGGGGCGTATCCCAGAAGGTTTTCAATTGCCGGGCTGACATAGGAATATTTTAAGCTGTCAAGATCGAGTATCCAGATGGCGTCGCTGGCATTGTCCGCCAGCAGGCGGTACCTTTGTTCACTTTCTGCCAGTTTTTCTTCGGCTTTTCTTTTTTCAAGGAGCTTCCACATGCCGTCCATCATCAGCTGCACCTGGCGGACATCTGAATCATCGTAATTTACCTTTTTATTTCCCACCCCTGCCAGGGCAACAAGATTGTTGTTTTCAAAAACAGGAATACTCAACAGGCGCAGAATAGGGACATGTCCTTTGGGCAGGGTCTTTTCGCCGTTGGAAGAGAAATTTTGATAATCATTGGCAATGAATGGTTTTCCGGATTTTGCCGCTTCTGCCCACAGGCCGGCATCTTCTATTTTGTACCGTTTTTTCCGGCAAGAGACCCGGCATGCTTTCATAGCCTCTTGTGACCAGGTATGCATGGTAATCTCCCGGGTGACCGGATCAAAAAATGCCAGATACCCCATATTGCTCTCTGTAAGAGAGATCGCTTCTTCCAGGGCAAATTCGAGGATTTTTTCCACCGGTTCGCCAGACATACGGTTGAGCTCCAGAAGTTTTGCAAGTCTCAGTGTTTCAAAATTCCTTGCCTTTTCCGCCTGGGTTTTTATCTTTTCAGTCTTTAAAACCTGCCGTGTGATATAGAGGGAAAGAATGAGGATAAATGCCAGCATTCCGGCTAATATTTTGATCAGATGATGGGTTGTCTGTTCGATTTCTTCGTTGATATCCTGCAGGTACAATCCTGTGCCGACAATCCAGTTCCACGGAGAAAATCTTTCAACATAGGATATTTTGGAGATGACTTTGTCAGGGTTGTCGTTCCACTGCCAGAAGTAATTCACATATCCGCCATTTTGTTCCATGGCCTTGTCCACCATGGCAATGAAAGGATAGTTGCCCTTATGGTCCTGGAACAAGGTAAGGTCTCTTTTTTCAAGATCCGGACGGTAGGGATGCATGATCATAAACGGGTGCATATCAATGATCCAGAAATACTTTTTACCGTCAGTGCCGTACCTTAAATGCCGGATCTGGTCGGCAGCTTCCCTGCGGGCATCTTCGAAAGAAATTTCATTTTTCTGAATTCTGACCTCAAATTCAGACAATAAACTCAGTACATTGGAGGTGAGATGATGTATGGTCTCTTTTTTTTGTTCGATCAGTTGATTTTTCTGCAGGGGGATGAACACCAGGAAAATACCGAGCACAAAGATCACATAGGTTAAAAAAAGGGGGATAAGAATACGTAGGGAGCCTGCTACCGATTTTTTTTCGGTTATTTGATCAAAAATATCGATCTTTTCCGGTGAACTGTTTTCCAAATAATTGTCCTTGAAATCCTGGCCTGGCAAAGGTTGTTGGGAACCGGTCAAAAACCACACTCCACTTGGTTCCATATCAGATGTTGCTTGCCAGGTAAAGCTCTTTTAAACGAAAGAAAAATACTTTTCAAGGTGCATGGATGTCAATCACCCACGGCGTTTATTCTCCTCAAACAGTTCTGGAGTGTGTTTTACTTTGGCGAGAAAAAAGGCTCCCAGGAGGAAAAAGGCAAGCATGGTCAAAACCCCCCACCTGGAATGGCCGGCAAGTTTGCCGGTGAGCCCCATCAGAAACGGCCCCATCACAGCGGCCACCTTGCCGAACATATTGTAGAACCCGAAGTATTCCGCGGATCGGTCCGGTGGTGCCAGGGTCATGAAAAAACTTCTCGAGAGGGCCTGTATGCCTCCCATGGAGGTGGCGATGAGGAAGGCCAGAACCCAGAACAATACCGTTTTTATTGGTGGGCTGAAAACCGGTAGAAAAAAGGCGAAAAGGGAGATAAATCCGTAAACGCCTATGCCGGTAAAAAGCATGGGTTTTGTGCCGAATCTGGCTGAAAGCCTTCCGTAAAAAAGGGTGAAGGGAAAAGACGTCACCTGGATCATTAAAATGGCAAGGATCAGTGTGGTGAGGTCAAGACCGATATCCTTCCCGTAGGCCGACGCCATGCTGATGATGGTGTTTACCCCGTCAATGTAAAAAAAGTAGGCCACCAGAAAATAGCGGATATCTGGATTCCCGGATATGCTGGTCAATGTCCGCCGCAGCCTGGAAATCCCTGTTTCGCCGGATGGCTGGTTGATGGGAGCTTGGGTTGGGTGAACGGTTTTCAGCAGTGGAATGGAGAGCAGGACCCACCATATCCCCACGATGGCAAATCCTGTCTTGACGCCGGCCGCAGGCAGTTCTTCCGATGTTTTTAAAAAAAGAAGGATCGCCAGCACAAGGAGAAACGGAATGACACTGCCGACATATCCCCAGGCGTATCCCCTGGCCGAGATCCGGTCGGCACGCTGGAAAGTCGTGACATCATGGAGCAGCGCGTCGTAAAAAATATTGGCCCCGGACCAGAAAAACCGTGCCCCGACATAGACGGAAAGGCAGTAAACCCACATGCCGTGTTGCGTAAACATCAAGGAAAAGACCAGCAGGACGCCGACGGTCATGAAACCAAACAGAAATTTTTTTTTACCTTGTCTGGCATCGGCGGCGGCCCCGAGAAAGGGGGCGGAAAGGGCGAGCAGCAGAGATGCCGTGGAGTTTGCCACTCCCAGCCACCAGGTGGAGACTTCGCCGGGCTGGCTGAATGCGGCGTATTCCTTGAAAAATACGGGCATCAGCGTGGTGATCACGATGAGCACGAACGCTGAGTTTGCCACATCGTAAAGTATCCAGCTCTTTTCCTGTGGGGTCGGCTTCATTTTCATCTCCCCATGGTTTCGGGTTCAGGAATTATTCTGGGCTTGGTCATAACATCGGTCATTCGCCACATTTGGCGGGCCAACGGGGTCAGGCTTTTGTTATTGACGTTATCGGACAGAAAAGCACAATCAAACCACAAAGCACACGATAATGTTAATAACGAAAGCCTGACCCCACCCCAAGGTGGCCGATGTTATGACCAAGCCCATTATTCTCCTTTGACTTACGTAGTCAATCTGCCCGGGGAAGTCAAGAGGTAAAGTGTTCTTTGGAGCCGTTTTTTTAACTGGAAACAGAGGTTGCGCTGTGAATTCCGGAAAGAGCCGTTTGTGTTACATCATCTCGATGAAGGCCTGAATCCGGACCCGGAGTTGCTCGGTGTCAGCTTCGGAATAATCGGTTTCGATGTGAAGAAAAGGCAGACCGAAGTCATCCTGAACCAGCCGGGATACATGAAACGATTCGATGTTGTAGGTGTGGCAGGCC
>JAWOGI010000152.1:0-5140 GCA_046496975.1 Desulfobacteraceae bacterium
AAAATCCTTATCTCCTTTGGTTCTCAAGTTCCACCCGGGGCAAATCCACTGAGGGCTCTGACTCGGTTGTTTCATATAAAACCACCTTCGGATAATACCACGACGAAAGAGGGGTTTCAATCCTCTGTTTGAAACAACAGCCGTTTTGACCGGCTTTTCTTGGGTTTCAAGTGTCACCTCCCGGTTTCGAACAAATTGATTTGGCCGGAGTTCTGATCAATCCATGGGGGTGAGGGTAAAAAAGACTTGAACAACGAGCATAAAAAAGATAACGTGCCTCCTTAGAATCAGCAGTTCGAATTGGCTTGACCTCCCATGGATAATGAGAATTGCTGCCTTGGAACAGGGTCTGTTTTTTTTAATAGAGGAGAATTTTATGCTGAAAGTGTATGCTGCCAAGTGGTGTCCCCACTCTAAACAAACCGTTGCCTACCTGGAGAAGAACAATATAGCCTTTGATTATATTGAAATCGAGGAGCAGTCCAGTGAAACCATCGATAAAATAGTCCAGGTCAACGGCGGAGACGACTGGGTGGTCCCCACCCTTGAATTCAACGGGCAGTGGCGGCCGGGAAAGGTGTTCAACGAGATGGAGCTGGATGCGGATTTGCGCCGGATGGGAGTGGAATATTAGCTGCTCGGAAATGATGCCGGAAAAATGGGGATGCGTCTAAAATGGAGGGAAACGAACTAAAGGCGATCACCGGGCCGATAATAAATGTACCTGTACAGGAGGGGGAATGAACACTGCAGTTCCAACCAGAGACGAGGCCTTTGAGCTTTTGAAGAGATATAACAGCAGCCAGGGCCTTATACGGCACGCGTTGACCGTCGAAGGGGTGATGCGGTATTTTGCCGGCAAGTATGGTGAAGATATCGAGATGTGGGGCATCGTCGGGCTTGTCCATGACATTGACTATGAAATGTACCCAAAAGAGCATTGTGAAAAGGCACAAGAAATTCTCTCAACCAGAGGCTGGCCCGAGGCTTACATCAGGGCCGTTGTCAGCCACGGCTGGGGAATCTGTTCCGATGTAAAGCCCGAGACAAGGTTAGAAAAGACCCTTTATGCCGTTGATGAGCTCACAGGACTGATCACCAGCGCTGTTCTGGTTCGTCCGTCAAAAAGCGTCATGGACATCAAGGCAAAATCTGTGAAAAAGAAATGGAAGGACAAAAGCTTTGCCGCCGGTGTTGACCGCACCATTATTGATAAGGGTGCGGAGATGCTTGAAATGGAACGAACGGATCTTATTACCGACACCATAGCGGGAATGCGCACCGTGGCAGAAAGGATCGGATTGAAAGGCGGGCAGTAAAGTTTTGGCCGCTGCCGGGGACTCTTGCAGGATCCCGGCAGCGGTTTTCTTCCTGCCGGATGGGAGTGGTTCCGGTTTTGGAACAGCGCAAGCTGCTGGCCGTCAAGCCCCTTCATCCAGCACTTCACGGATGATGGTCAGCAGGGTGTCACCGGCCAGGGGTTTTTGAAGGAACCGCCTGATGCCGATTCCCCTGGCCCTGGCCTCTGACATGGTGTCACTGTACCCGGAACAGAGGAGAACAGGCAGATCGTTTCGGATCTTCAAGCTCTCCGCTGCCAGTTGATCACCGGCCATTTGGGGCATGGTCATGTCCGTGATCATCAGATCAAATTGAGATGGCGCCTTTTTAAAGGCCTGAAGGGCCTCTTTCCCGTTTGACAAAGCGGTGACCCTGTATCCGTAGTCTTCCAAAAGCTCCTTGGTCGATGAGAGAATGCTTGGTTCATCATCCACGATAAGGAGACTCTCATTTCCCCTGACCGGGGGTGATGGCTCTTTTCCCCCAGTTGTGGACTCTTTTTTTCCCCCTGATCCCGCCGGGAGAAAGATTTTGAAGGTCGAGCCTCTGCCCGGCGTGCTTTCCGCCTTGACATATCCTTCATGGTCATCAACGATGCCGTACACCAGAGACAGGCCAAGGCCTGTGCCTTCCTTGACGCTTTTTGTGGTAAAATAGGGGTCAAATACCTTGGCCAGGGTCTCTTTGGTCATCCCTTCGCCTGTATCACTGATTGTAAGGACAAGATACCGGCCGCCAATCATGGAGGGATCAGGGGCGCTTTTTTTATCCTCAATCTCCGTTTCATGGAGTTCGGCGGTCAAGGTCCCTCCGGCTGCCCCCATGGCGTGGTAGGCATTGGTACAGAGGTTCATGATCACCTGGTGAATCTGGGTGGCATCGGCCATGACATAGGCAGGGGAGACGATTTTTTCCTCGATCCCGATGGTGGAGGGGAGGGTGGAGCGGATCAGTTTCAGGGCCTCTTTGACCACAATGGAGATGTTCAGCAGCTGTTTCTCATGTTCTGCCTGCCTGCTGAAGGTCAGTATCTGCTGGATCAGCTCGGCAGCCCTCTGGGCTCCCTGTCGTACCAGGGCGATATGCTGTTTTGCCTTCAAGGGGGTGTCAATGTTTTTTTCTGCCAGCTGGGAATAGCCGAAAATTCCCGAAAGAATATTGTTGAAATCGTGGGCGATTCCCCCGGCCAGGGTGCCTATGGCCTCCATCTTGTGGGTCTGGCGAAGTTCCACTTCCAGCCGTTTTTTCTCGTTTTCGGTTTGGACGTTCCTGGTAATATCGCTGATCAGCCCCCGGAAACCGACCGCCTCGCCACTGACGTTCCTCCGGAGAAACACCGATGTCTCAACAATTTTGATTTTTCCGTCTTTTCCTGTGAGATTGTATTGAAAGTTCTCCAGCACCTCTTCTGTTGCAAGGAGATTTTGATACGCCTGTTTTAACTGGGCTGCTGTCTTTTCATCGGTATACGCCTTGTAGCTCATTCCCGAAACTTCTTCGGGGGGGTATCCGAGAATTGAGCAGATGGCGTTGTTGAAAAAGGTTAAGTTTCCGTAGAGGTCAAGTTCAAAATAGCCCATGTTTCTGTTTTCAAGGATGGTCCGGTACCGCTCTTCATTCTCCCGGAGAGTCTGTTCCGCTTTTTTCTGCTCGGTGATGTCAATGGCCGTCCCGATGACCACCAGCGGGGTGTTGTCATCATCAAAGGAAACGATTCTGGCCCTGTTGTGAATCCATCGCCGTTCGTTGTTTGCTGTTTTAACAGAGAAATCATCCCTGTAATCTTTTTGCTTGCCTTTGATAAAGTCGGTGAAAGAAGCTTTGACCTTCTTCCTGCTCTCCTGTGGGATCAGTTTCAACACTTGGCCGAGTGTTTCGGGGGTGTCCGATTCCTGGTATCCGGCAGCAGTCATAAGGTTTGAATCGATGGTGAAGGCACTGGTTTTCAAATTTAACTCCCAGGCCGATGCCATGCTTACCTCAAGGGCCAGAGTCAGCCGTTCCTCGCTGTGAATCAAGGCTTCAGCAGCCGTTTTTCTGTCGGTGATGTCCCTGACAACGCTCAACACCACCTCCTGGTCTTTAAAGGGAATTGTTCTGGCGTGAAATTCGGCAAAAAAAGGAGCTTCGTTTCTGGTGACGATCTCTGTTTCAAAAATCCTCGGCCCTCTTGTCCGGGCAAGATCTTCAAGGCTGTTGACCATCTTCTCCTGGTTTTTTTCAGGCACAAGGTCAAAAATCCTCAGCTGAGAACAACTCTCCCGGTCCAGCCCCAATTGATTGGCGGCAATCTCATTGAATTTCAGCAGTCTGCCTGAAAAGTCATAAATGATAACAGGGTCGGTCACTGCCTCGAACAACTCCTGGTACCGCTTCAACTCTTCTGCCCTTCGCATCCCTTTCACCATGGCGGCAAGGGAGGTCATCAGCTGGTCCACCTCTATGACCTTTGATGAAACAGCCTGCCGGGAAAAATCCGCTGTGTTGTCTGCCATCTCCAGGGACTGTTTGGAGAGGCGGGAAAGGGGCTGTACCAGCAGGCGGCTGAGAAAAAAGGAGATACCAATGGTGACCAGAAGAACGGCCAGGGAGGTGTACAAAACAAGGGTGAACACCTTTTGTTTGCCTGTTCCCAGCCTTCCGAGATTTGAAATGTACAGTAAATCGGGAAATTGCGTTAACTGGACGCCTGCGATCTTTTCGCCGTTCAGGGTACCATGGAAAGGGGGAGCTGTTTTTTTCTTTCGGCCGGGCATGTCAAAGGAGCTGATGGGTTTGCCGGAAAGCAGATCCCATGCTTTCTTATTTTCTTCCAGGATGATGGTACTCTCCTTGTTCCTGGCAATGGCCCTCAAGATCTTTTCATCGTTTTTTAAAATATAGATGCACCCTGCTGTACCGATTCGATCCTTTTGGCGAAAAACGGGCCGAACAAAACCGGCGATAAAACCGAATCGTTCCGTGTGCAGGATTTCACCGTTCCTGTCAGGAGATGCGAGCAGGGAAAGGATTTTTTTTGAAGAGAGATTCTGGCCGGATGCAAAAAACAATCGATCCGACTGCAGCGGCTTGATGAAAAAACGGAGGTTCTCTTCCCCACCGAATTTTTTGCAAAAGTGGTCCTGGAGCTGCTGGTAAGCGCCCAGCATCATTGTCACCCGGATGGTGTTGTCGAGACTGACTTCCCTGAGACGGTTCCTGGCCCTGTTGAACTGGTTGACCAGCACCTGTTCTGCCTCGCCGCTTTCCGCTGCCACCCTGTCTTCAAATTCCCCGGTCAGGCGCTTGCTGAGGTTGAAGTAGAGAATGCCGGAAATCAGCAGGGTAGAAGCGATAACAAGAAAGGTGATGGTCAGGGAGATGTAGGTGGACAAGTGGTGTTTTTTCATCGGCTTCTTGTATCAATGGAATTCATTATCTGTACACCTCATCCGCTGACAGCAGAATATCATTGGGGATATGAATGTCAAGGGTTTCAGCCCTTGCCAGATTAAAAACCAGGGCAATCTCCCTGGCATCGTCAATGGGCAGGCTGCCGGGGTCTTTTCCGTTTAAAACAGATGCCGCCTTTTTTCCGGCCTGAACCCCCATAGCAAAGAAATCAACCGAAGCCCCTCCGAACAGACCCATTTTGATAAACGCGTAGTTTGGACCAATGGCGGGTTTTTGGGCGTGGTTGACAACGTAATCGATGATGTCCGGGGCGGTATAGGTCTTGCCGGCAGCGTTTCTTAAGAGCAGGGCGCCAAGGTAAAAGGCCCCGATGTCAGGATCGGCATTGATTGTGTCAATGGTTTTT
>JAWOGI010000205.1:0-7432 GCA_046496975.1 Desulfobacteraceae bacterium
GAAGAAAAGCTGGATCAGAAAATTCTTTCCACTTCATCCATCGGCATCAAACCCATGAGTCCCGACAAAACAAAACGGCTGGTGAAACGGGCCGTTGAATTCGCCCTCAACAAAGGTCTGACCAGTGTCACCCTGATGCACAAGGGGAACATCATGAAATTCACCGAAGGGGGGTTTCGCAAGTGGGGGTATGAGGCCGCCCTGGAATCCTTCGGAAATCAGGTCGTTCTGGAAAAGGACCTTTATGGCATTTATGACGGCAAAATGCCACAGGGAAAGGTTCTCATAAAGGACCGCATCGCTGACATGGTGTTTGCCGAAGTCCTGTTAAGACCCGAGGCCTTTGATGTTATTGCAGCGCCCAATCTCAACGGTGATTACATATCCGATGCCCTGGCAGCCCAGGTGGGGGGACTTGGCCTGGCTCCCGGGGCAAACATTGGAGATCGGTGCGCTGTGTTTGAAGCAACCCACGGAACAGCCCCGGATATTGCAGGCAAAGACCTGGCCAATCCCTCTTCGATCATCCTCTCCGGTGCCATGATGCTGGACCATCTGGGCTGGAACAGGGCCGCAGCCCTGGTTCGCCGGGGGGTTTCCCGGGCCCTCCAGGGAGGCAAAGTGACAGGGGATCTTGCCGGCATCATGCCAGGGGCAGAGCAGGTGGCATGTTCAATCTTTGGAAAGATCATCATGGAAAAGATCCAGGCAGAGCAGGCCTGATCAATCGCCTTGGGTTAAGGTTTGGAAACAGGGTGATAAAGCTTCTGTTTCCCCCGAAGTGCCTGAAATGTCATCGATTTATCGTTCCGGTAGCCGAGGGGTTGGTGCCCGGGGAATCCTTGGATGCCACCTTTGCCTTCTTTGACAGTAAGGCTGTGGAAACGGGGTTCTCCCGGTTTTTTTGTGAGGAGTGCATGGCCCAGGGGGTTGTTCTGTTTGAGCTTCCCTTTTGCACAAAATGCGGGGAAAAATTAAATACGGGCCTGGACATGGCCTCTCTCTGCGAAACCTGCTTGACGTCACGGAGCCGTATCGGCAGGGTGAGGGCCTTTGCTCTGTACCAGGGGGTTGTGCGGGAGGGGATTCAACTGCTCAAGTACAATAATAAACTCCAGCTGGCGGCTTTCTTACAACTCCTTCTCTTTGCCGCCTTTGATAAACATTTTGCCGGGGATCCGGTGGACCTGATCCTGCCCGTTCCCCTGCACCGGTCAAAACTCCGGCAGAGGGGGTTTAACCAGTCCTTTGTTTTGATCCAGGGGTTTGCCGGGATCTGGAAACGAAGATATCACTGCTCTCCTCCATGGAAAATCGATTCTGGTCTCCTTGTCAGAAAAAAAAAGACCAGCTCCCAGACCGGATTTGACAGGGTCGAGAGGAGAGAAAACATAAAAAATGCCTTTCAGGTCCGGGCGCCTGAAAAGGTGAGCAAAAGGCGTATCATCCTGGTGGACGACGTTTATACCACCGGCGCCACGGCAGAAGAAGCCGCAGCGGTCCTCTTTGCTGCAGGAGCAGATTCCGTGGATGTGCTGGTTCTGGCAAGGGCGTGATGGCCGCCGGGATGCAGTTTAAATTTTAATGGAGGGTTGTATGCTGGAAAATGTTCTGTTTCCCGTGAAGTGCAGTGAGTCCCTGAACAGGCTCACTGATATGGCGGAATTTCTTAAAATATTCAATACAAAAACCATATCCATCCTCTGTGTTGGATCGGCAAAAGGGAAAAAACAGAAAACCTTTGTTGAGGAACTGGAAACAGCTGTTTTAAACCTTGGATTTCAAGTTGATGTTACCATACGAACCGGAAGTGTCGTTGATGAGATCATAAACGTGGCAGCGGAAAAGAACACCTCGTTTATCTGCTTTGCCTACAAGGGGAAAAGCCCTTTAAAACGGGCTCTTTTCGGCGACGTTACCACGGATGTGATACGGCTTTCCGACATACCGGTTTTTGTCTACAAGGGACCGCCGCTTTTTAAAAAATCCCAGCCTGCCACCCGGGTGATGTACACCACAGGGCTTTCCGATACGGATATCAAGATACTGAACTATCTGAAATCCAAGGAGCTCAAGGCCGATGAACTTCTGCTCTTCCATGCGGGCCACAGAGCCCCGGATCCCCGGTCGGAAGCAGAAAGAATCGAAAAGGTCCAAGAGAGGCTTTCACTGCTTGAACAGAAGTGCCAGGGCTCCTTTTCCCGCATAGAAAAGAAAGATGCCGTGGGCTCTTCAGTGACCAATGCCATTGTCAGCCAGGCAAAAAAGGGGGATGTCGATTTTATCGTGCTTGGCAAGTCTGACAAATACACGCCGTTTCAGATGATGGCCGGTTCCACAGCCGAAACCCTCCCCCGCAAAGCAAAATGTCCGGTTCTTATCATTCCAGGCATCTACGAGGGAATCGCCGGAATGACCGAATAGACCGGAACTGGAAAAGAGGGAATACGCCCGGAGGAGCCATAGCATGATCAAGTCTGAAAAATAGGAGTCGAAAGTTGAAAAAAAATATTGTCTTTGTTGTTTCCCTTTGCATCGTTCTTGCCCTTGTGGGATTTGGCATCCATGACCCGGCATTTCTCAATTCCGCCTCGTCTGTTCTCCACCGGTGGATCATCAACACCTTTGGCTGGTTTTACCTCTTGTCCACCTTTGTTTTTCTGGTTTTCAGCATTGGTCTGGCCTTCAGCAGGTACGGCAGAATAAAGCTCGGCATGGATTATGAAAAACCCCAGTACAGCTATTTTGGCTGGTTCAGCATGCTGTTTGCCGCCGGAATGGGCATCGGGCTTATTTTCTGGGGGGTGGCAGAACCCGTATCCCACTACATGTCACCGCCGGGGTACATCGATGCCTTTTCAGGTCAGGCGGCAAAATTTGCCATGAGCCGCTCGTTTTTCCACTGGGGTCTTCACCCCTGGGCCGTCTATATTGTGATGAGTCTCTCCATCGCCTACTTTTCATTCCGGAGGGGAATGCCTCCCCTGCTCTCCAGCTGTTTTTATCCCATTATTGGAGAGCGGATATACGGTTCCGCCGGAAAAATCATTGATATCCTCGCCGTGTTTGCAACGGTCTTCGGCATTGCCACCTCCCTTGGCCTGGGCGCCCTCCAGATAACAAGCGGGCTGGCCTTTGTTTTTCATATTCCCGACACCCTGTTTGTCACGGCCCTTGTCATTGCCTGTGTGACAGTGATGTTCATGATTTCCAGCATGACAGGCCTTGACAAGGGAATACAGTTGCTCAGCAAGACCAACATCCTGATTGCCCTTGTGCTCCTGGTGTTTATGCTGGTTGCCGGCCCCACTGCATACATCTTCAACGTGTTCACCTCAACCCTTGGCGACTATTTTTCTTCCCTGCTCTCCATGAGCCTGACATCAAATCCCTTCCAGGGTTATGAATGGACCAAGAACTGGACCCTGTTCTACTGGGCATGGTGGATTGCCTGGGCCCCTTTTGTGGGGCTTTTTGTTGCCAGTATTTCCAGGGGCAGGACCATCAGGGAGTTTATCGCAGGGGCGCTTACCGTTCCCACTCTGCTGACTTTTTTGTGGTTTTCCGTCTTCGGCGGTGCCGGGCTGAACCTCCAGATCAATGAAAATATCCCCATCAGTGACGCTGTCGGGGAAAATGTCAGCACGGCCCTGTTTGTGCTCTTTTCCCACTACCCGTTGAGCAGCCTGCTTTCGTTTGTTGCGGTGATGCTGCTCATCGTTTTTTTTGTAACATCGGCCGATTCAGCCACCTACGTCCTTGCCATGATGACCTCCGGAGGCAGTCGAAATCCCTCACCGGCCAAGAAAATCGTATGGGGCCTGACCGTTTCGACAACGGCTCTGATTCTTCTCATGTCAGGGGGATTGGAATCCCTGCAGCGGATGTCCATTGCAGCGGCCCTGCCCCTGGTGGTGATCATGCTCTTTCTGGTCTGGTCCATTGTCAAGGGGCTGACATATGAATTCAGGCAGGAAGAATAAACCCGAATCGGCCACAACGAAAGATGAAACGCCGCCAACGGCAATGCTCTGGAGAGCGTTTCTTATAAAAACACCATGCCCTGCCGGGCACAACAAAGCATGAAAGCTGTTAGCTTTTAGCTGAGTACTGATGGCTGACGGCTGACGGCTTTCATATAAAAACGGCCATGCCGGTTATTGTATTTGAAATTTTAACGCCAGGAAACAAAAATGAAATTCAGACCATGCATAGACATTAGAAACGGAAAAGTGGTGCAGATTGTGGGCAGCACCCTCACTGACCGGGAGGAACAGGCCGGTGTGACAAATTTTCAGACCGAGCGGGGTGCATCGGAATTTGCCAGGATCTACCAGGCGGACGGCCTCACCGGAGGTCATGTCATCTCCCTTGGACCGGGCAATTACCGGGCCGCCCTGTCGGCCCTCAAAGCGTTTCCAAAGGGGTTGCAGATGGGAGGAGGGGTGACCCCGGAAAACGCCTCGGATTTCCTTGAAGCCGGAGCAAGCCATGTGATTGTGACCTCCTATGTCTTTACCAGGGGGAGAATCGATGAAGACCGCCTTGACCGTCTTGTGAAGGCGGTGGGGCCGGAACATCTGGTGCTCGATCTGAGCTGCAGGTTCAGGGACGGCCGGTTCTGGATCGTTACGGACAGATGGCAGACCTTCACCGATGTTGCCGTTTCCCAAGAGACCCTGGTTCACCTCTCTTCTTTTTGTGATGAATTCCTCGTCCACGGGGTGGATGTCGAGGGAAAAATGCAGGGCATTGAGACCGATCTGGTTGAAATCCTCGGCAGCCACTCTCCCATTCCCGTAACCTATGCCGGGGGGGTCAACGCTTTTTCCGACCTGGACAGGGTGAAAACCGTTGGGAAGGGAAAAGTGGATTTGACCATCGGCAGTGGCCTTGATATCTTCGGGGGCACGATTCCGTACAGGGATGTGGTAAAATGGCATTGTGAGCAGCAAGAGACAAGAGACAGGAGACAAGAGGCAGGAGGCAGGAGGCAGGAGACAAGGGATAAGGGATAAGGGATAAGAAACTCTCACTGAGTTGTCAGCAGCCAGAAGGAAGAATTTTATGACCAGCAAAATTGATACCAGCAGCAAAAGGCAGAGGAGGTTTTTGGAAAAACACATTCAGCTCCACGGCCTTGGCAGTGTGATCTTCTACCAGCTCCTCGTTGCTGTTGGGGCTTCTCTTTCCGCCTTTGGGTACAGCATGTTCATGGTACCGTTTAACCTGGCTGCCGGCGGTATCGGCGGCTTGAGTGTCATTGTCAACCACTATACCGGTCTGCCTGCCGGTATGGTCTATCTGGTCATGAATCTGCCCCTGCTGGTCATGGGTTTTTTTCAGCTGGGCCGGTGGCGGTTTCTCTTTTCCTGTGTCCTGTCCATTGTTGTTTTCTCCTTTGCCGCTGATTGTTTTGCCCTCTATCTGCCGGGCATCATGGAGACGTACCCCATTACCGGGGATTTGCTGCTGAATTCCATTTACGGCGGCCTCTTCTTCGGCCTCGGGGTGGGCGTTGTGTTTCGGTATGGCGGCTCCTTTGGGGGAACCACCATTCCTGCCATGATTCTTCATCAAAAGACCGGATATCCGTTGAGCCAGACTTTTTTCTACCTGGACGGGGGGATTATCCTGCTTGCCGGCATTGTGTTTGGCTGGGAGCTGGCCCTTCTTGGCATGCTGGCCCTCTTTTTTGCAGGCACTGCCACGGATTTTGTTCTGGAAGGGGTCAGCCAGGTGCGCACCGTTACCATCATCACCTATTCCCCTGATCAGTTAAAGAAGGTGATCATGAAAACCCTTGGCCGGGGGATCTCCCAGTGGGAGGTTACAGGGGGATACTCCAGCAATCAGTTTACCATGCTCTTCTGTACCATCAGCCGCTCCCAGGTCCAGGATCTCAAGGCCATCGTTGCCGAATACGAGCCCAAAGCCTTTCTGGTCATTGGTGT
Source organism: Desulfobacteraceae bacterium (assembly GCA_046496975.1). GTDB lineage: Bacteria > Desulfobacterota > Desulfobacteria > Desulfobacterales > Desulfobacteraceae > DATFJZ01. The sequence continues at coordinate 5,955 of JAWOGI010000205.1, forward strand.
GGCTCAGCAGGCTGTGGGCAGTTTCAATTTCATGCGCCATAAAAAAAGCCGCAGGAAAACAGCCGTATAAACGGACGGATAACCCGGGGAAAAACGCCGGGAGGTCTTCAGGTTTTTAGTAATCAGGCTTCAGCTTTCCGTAATCAGGTTTTAGGAGCAGTGCCGGGCTTGGTCATAACATCGGCCACTCGTCACATTTGGCGGGCCAACAGCCTTACCCCATGCCCCGGTAGAACTTGATCTGTACCTCTTCAATGGTTGTCAGGCCTTCCTTGACCGCCTGTTCAATAGAGGGAAGAAAGGCTTCTATTTTTTCCGGTGTGTCAATGATTTCTATGACAACGGGCAGATCTTCGGAGAGCCTCAATATTTTTGTTGTGTGAATCCTTGAGTGGGCTCCGTAACCGAGCATTCCCCGGAGAACCGTTGCTCCGGCCAGGCCTTCCTTCCTGGCTTTTTTGACAATCCATTTGTAAAGGGGAACCCCCTCATACCTGTCGCTTTCACCGATAAAAATTTTAAGTAAACGCCCTTTTTCGGGAAGTGCCATAATGCCCTCCTCTACGACAAAGATGTGATGGTTCTGCCTTGATCACAACACCGGCCATACCGAAAAAGGGCCGGTTTGTGCCCGGGCTCTGGACAGGAGGCACTTTTACTACAAAAGCTTTGATGCAATGAAACCGCCCCATACCGCCAAGAGCCCGGTGAATACCTGCAGGGTTATGTTTGCCACGGTGGTAAGCCATTGTCCGTCCCTGGCCAGAACAAAGCTTTCATATCCAAAGGTTGAAAAGGTTGTAAAGCTGCCAAGCATGCCGATGAAAAGAAACATGCGGATTTCCGGGGAAAAGATCTGCCGCTCTTCCATGAGTCCCCCGCCAAACCCCATCAATAAACAGCCTGCCATATTTACGGTAAAGGTGCCCAGGGGGAAGGAGGAAGAGAGCCCGCTGCTCGACACCGCTCCTGCCACGGTATACCGGAGAATGGCTCCCAAAAAACCGCCTGCTCCCACATAAACATATTTGATCAATTTCAACTCCTTTTCAAGGAACATTTTCTTTTTTCTGTCAGCTTTCGCTTATAGTATTCTTTGGAAAGTGTGTCAATGAATGTGAATTTGACCATGAAGAATCCTGTGAAATTTTCGGGCTTGATCTCAATTTCGGCCAAATCCCTTTGACAGTTGGAATCGCCGGTTAGGGTTTACTTTAACGCAATATTCAGATATAAACACCCATGATGCACCTATCACAACGAAGTCTGGGTCGTAGACGCGGAGCCGATGGTATTGCGCCGCCCCCAGCGGATTGCCCCCGGCCTCCACGAGAACGTCGGAGGAATTTTTTCCTTTGGTTCTCAAGTTCCAGCCGGGGCAATCCACTGGGGGCTCTGACTCGGTTGTTACATATAAAACGGCCACGGGCCGACCTGGTTACATACCGTTCGGCCCATAACAAAAGCAGAAACGCCGC
>JAWOGI010000237.1:0-29511 GCA_046496975.1 Desulfobacteraceae bacterium
GTGCCGGGCTGATAGTGCCGTGAAGCACATGGTAGACCCCAGTGTATTTCCCCGTGTGCTCCAGAGGCATGATGTCTGAGGGCTTCTCCACAACACATATTCTGGAGGCAAATTTGTCCTTGATAAATTTGGTGTCAACGCTCCTGAAACCATGACATCATTTGCCGGCAAGGATGTTTACCTGGTTGACCACTCCGATCTTGCCCAGAGCCCCGACGACCTTGACAAGGCCAATGTCCTGGGAATTGTTGACCACCACAAGCTCGGGGATGTCACCACCAGCCAGCCCCTGGAATGCTGGATCTGGCCTGTTGGATGTACCTGTACCGTGCTCAATGCCATGTACAAGTTTTTCAACATCGACATCCCGAAGAACATTGCCGGCCTGATGCTTTCCGCCATCGTCTCAGACACGGTAATTTTCAAGTCCGCCACCTGCACAGACAAGGACAAGCAGGCCTGCGACGAGCTGGCAAAAATTGCCGGCATCGCTGACATCCAGGCCTTCGGCATGGAGATGTTCAAGGTAAAATCAGCCGTTGACGGAACACCGGTGCGCGAGCTGGTACTCCGGGACTACAAGGATTTTGACATGAGCGGAAAAAAGGTCGGCATCGGCCAGCTGGAAGTGGTTGACCTCTCCATCCTTGACAAGGTAAAGGCCGATCTTGAAAAAGACATTGCCGCACTCAAGGGTGAAGGGGGCCACCACAGCGTATTCCTTCTCCTGACAGACATCATGAAAGAGGGATCAGAGATACTCATGGCTTCCGATGACGAGTCTGTGGTTGAAAAAGCCTTTGGGGCAACCCCCAAGGATAGCAAGGCATGGCTGGAAGGCATAATGAGCCGTAAAAAACAGGTTGTTCCCAACCTGGAAAAAGCATTCAAATAACCGGCATGGCCGGTCCATGGTCATGGAATCGGCCACAACGGAGATAAAAAGACGAATTAGCGGTTTTGAGCGGCAGCTGTGAGCACGGATGCTCACAGCTGCCGCTCACCTCGGAGCAGCCCTCGGAGCAGCCCTCGGAGCAGCCCATGGACGGACTGCGGGACTCGTTTAGCTGTTCACCGCAGCGAGGTCGTCAATCACGGCAGGCAGACCAACCTGATCTGTTCAGAAAGCATGGCAAGATCAAAGGGCTTTTGAATAAACCCGTCAGCGCCCTGGCCAATGAGCTGTTCCACATGGTGTTTTTGGCTGTAGCCGCTGGCAATGAGCACCCTGGCTTCTGGATCTATGGCCTTTATCTGCCGGAACACTTCATCACCGCTCATCCCAGGCATGACCATATCCAGAATAACCAGATCGATATTCAAGGAGTTCTGCTGTAAAATATCAAGGGCATCGACGCCTCTTTGGGCGGAAAACACTTCGTACCCCAGGGTTGTCAGCATCTCCGTGCAGACTTCGATCACCGACGCCTCGTCATCCACCAGAAGCACGCTGCCGTTTCCACTGACAACGGCGTGGTTTGTTCTGTTTTCATTCTTTTCTTCAGGTGCTGATCTCAGAAAAGCGGGAAGATAAAGAGCAAAGGAACTGCCCTGGCCCTTACTGCTCAACACCCGGAACGCCCCGCCATGGCTTTTAACGATGCCGTATGCCGTTGCAAGTCCAAGCCCTGTCCCCCCTTCCATCTGTTTCGTGGTGAAAAAGGGATCAAAGATCTTGCCCATCACCTCTTCGTCCATGCCGGCCCCGGTATCAACCACTGAAATCTTTACATAGGCGCCCTTGGAATCAAGGCCGAGCTCTTTGCCCATGGAAGCCGAAACATGACTGTTTTCGGATTTGATGTAAATGGTTCCCCCCCCCGGGCATTGCCTGCCAGGCGTTGACATAGAGATTCAGCAACACCTGCTTGATCTGCCCTTCATCCACTTTCACAGACCAGAGATCCCTGGAGAGGTTTTGTTTGACAATCACATCTTTTTTGGTCCGGCCAAACATTTTTGCAGACATCTTGAGCAGATAATTGATATTCATCAGAGAAAGTTCATTGTCATTTTTCTGGGCAAACCCAAGGAGCTGCCGGGTCATGTCGGAACCTGCCCGGACATATTCATCCACACTTGCAAGCTTTTTATGCTCCGGCGAACCAGGCTGAAAAGCGCTGCGGACAAGGGAGGTATACCCCTGTATGGCCATGAGAATATTGTTAAAATCATGGGCAATGCCCCCGGCAAGGGTTCCAATGGCCTCGAGTTTCTGGGACTGCCGCAGCTGGGCCTCAAGGCTGTTTCGTTCGGTGACATCCCTTGCAACACAGTACACCCCCTTGAATTCGCCACAGTCAAGGCCATTCCCGGCAAACGCAAGACTTGCGCTCTTCTGCTCAACAGCGATATATCCAGACGAGGAGTCTTTAGATTTGCAGTCGACCTTTTTCAGCCGCAAGTTCAAGCTGTGCCGCTGGTCTTTCTTCAAGGGTCCCTTGTTAAAGACGGACTCTGCCCGGGTCTGATCATCGGGGTGGACAATGGCGGAGAAGTGTTTAGCAAGCAGGTGCTGCTTTTGATATCCAAGCACATTTTCAAATTCATCATTGACAAAGGTGAAATTTCCTTTTGCATCAAGGGTGTAGATCAGATCAGGAGAGCTGTTAACCATGTGCTGGCACCGTTTTTCAGAGATTTCCAGCCTGGCTGATACTGCCCTGTTTTCCTTCATCAGCTGCTTGTGATTGGCGGCATTTTTAACGGTTTTAACAAGATCCTGGTGCTCAAAGGGTTTTCGCAGGTAGTCCCAGGCACCGATTTTCAGCGCCTTGACGGCAGACTCCACCGTTGCATATCCTGTGATCATGATCACAAGAATATCCGGATCCAGGCAGAACAGTTTCTCAAGCACCTCAAACCCGTCCATGCCCGGCATGCTGATATCGAGAAGCACCAGGTCTATACTGCTTTTGCTTACCAGGGAAAGGGCATCCCTGCCGCAAACCGCATGGGAAACAACAAACCCCTCCTTTTCAAGAAAAAACTGAACGCTGTCAACAATCCGTTTTTCGTCATCAACAATCAGTACCTGTTCCTGCCTCATACTCTCCCTGTAGATCTTCTGTTTTTAAGGCCCATGATCAGATTGAAATCTTCCAAAATATGGCTTGGGGGTTTAAGTCGTATTCAAGGCGCGTTACCGGGGGCATATTGAAAAAGATGCTCCCCCGGTGGCGCAACGAACAAGACGGCTTAAAAGACAAGACATCTGGACGGTTTTATTCTGATTAAGAGTCTAATTGTTGTCTGTTTCTCCGCCCCCAAAAACCAGCGCCGGGTCCTTTATCCACCCGCCGCCATCCCACTCCCGGCATTGCAGCAGAGAGAGAAACCGGCCTTGATCAGAACACCGGCCATGCCACCTCTTAAAATTACCGGTCCTGATCGGCTTCTTCCAGCACCCGGCTGCGCTCGTAGCAGACCAGGCCGCACTTGAGACACCTGTTTGCCTCATCCACGGCTGTTTCACTGCTGAATCCCTTTGACATGCTGTCTTTGCCCATCTGCCGGATACCTGCCGCCGGCATGATATTCCGTGGCAGCACATCAACCCCTTCCAGGTGATTCACTCCCTGGAGCACGGACTGCTTTGTAATAGGATTCGGAGCATACTTCAGGGGAATGCCGTACATGAGATCGTGGATGGAGGCAGCGGCCTTTCTTCCGCCGTTGATCGCCTTGACAGCTGCACTGTACCCGCTGATCACATCCCCCCTGGAGAGCAGCCCGAGCTCCCTTCTGTTGGCCGGTTCCTTGTAGATTTCAACCCCCTCCCACCTCACAGGGAGATCAGCCCCCGGACCAAGGAGGGGTTCACCCTCCTGATCAATGCTTTCCGACGAAACAAACACAAGCTCGGGAAACCGTCCCGATGCCATGAAAAGGGTGTCTGTATTGACGATGTGCTTGACTCCGGTATCAAGCTCGGTATACTCGATGTGGGTCAGCTGATCATCCTCTCCATACACCTTTGTAATGCCGGTGTTGTAAACCACCGAGGCCTTGTTTCTCTTGATCCGGTCAAGGATTTCATCGTTGAAAGAGGAATTTTCCGGCAATTTCCGGGAGAGAACCGTTACCGATTCAGCCCCCATCTGCCTGCACAGCATCACCGCCTGGGGAACCATGGTTCCACCGCCTGCAATCACCACATTCTTGCCGCAGGAGATGGCGTCTGCCCTTCCGGCATCGGTTCGAAGCAGGTCGATCAATAGATAACCGCCGGGAAAAAGGGTAACTATATCGTCCATATCCCCCCTGGCGACCCTGTCATCCCAGCCGCCGGAAGCGATGAACACCGCTTCAAACCCCTCTTTCAAAAGCCCCGGCACGGTAAAATCCCGGCCTGCTTTGGACGAGGTTTTCACATGCACTCCCATGGCAAGTATTCCCTGGATATCCCAGTCCAGGGCCTCCTGGGGCAGACGGTCCTCGGGAATGGCAACACGCAAAAGCCCCCCGAGCAGCGAGGTGGTTTCGAATATTGTCGGGGCGTGGCCCAGCCTGGCAGCGAAAAATGCCGCAGAGAGCCCTTCCACACCACCTCCGACAACGGCAACCTGCTTGCCCGTCTCCGGGGCACTGTAGGGCAGCACCCGTTTACCGGTTTCCATCTCCAGATCAGCGACAAACCGCTTGAGATCATTGATGGCAACCGGTGAATCAACAAACTGCCGCCTGCACTCAAATTCGCAAGGGGCCGGACAGATCCTTCCGATAACAGACGGAAAGGGGTTACGTTCCTTGATCACCTGCAGCGCTTTCTCATTTTCCCCGATTTTAATCAGCCGGATGTACTCCCGGATATCTATGCCGGCGGGACAGGCCCTCTGGCAGGGCGTAACACATTCGTCCTCTGTGTACTCCCGCATGATTCTCCGGGTAACCGAGGTGAGCCGTATGATGTTTTTCGGGCAGATCTTTTCACAGGTTCCGCAGCCGGTACACTTCTCCTGGTCAACCTTGGGCAGTCCGTCATCGCCCATGGTCAGGGCATCAAAGGGGCAGGCGGCAACACAGGTACCAAACCCCAAACAGCCGATACGGCAAACCTTCATGCCGCCGGAAACCAGGGCAGCCGCCCGGCAGTCCACAATACCGTCGTAAAGATATTTGATGTCCGTATCCTGTATGCTGTAATGGCAGCCCGAAGCGGCAAACTCAGGCTCTTTGCCCCCCAGGGCCACCCCCATGATTCCTGCAATGGCTTCGGCAACATCGGACCCCGCTGCGACACAGGAGTCAACTGGAGATTTCCCGGCAACAATGGCCTCCGCATTGGGAGTGCAGCCGGGAAAGCCGCATCCACCGCAATTGGCCCCTGGAAGTACATCATCAATGGCACTGACCGTGGGATCCACGTAAACGTAAAAAATCTTTGAAGCAAAAGCCAGAACACCGCCGATAACCAAGCCAAGCCCACCCATTAAAAGAACCGATTCAAGCATTACTACCCCCTTCCCTTGATAAATTTTGCCCCTGACCAAATATAGATTTATTGTGAGTTTATAATTTCACTACGGTGTATAGGCATTTGGTAAAAAAAATGTCAACCCTATCTTAAAAATAATCCCCGACGCACATTGACATTTTGTTTTTTATCCTGTACCAATACTGTATTTGTGTCCAAAACCCTTTACAAACTGCCCATTGAGAGGATGACCATGACCGACCAAAACCCCATCGTCATAGATAATCATCAGCTTGTCTTTCATCCCGGAGAAACCATCCTGGACGTTGCCCTTCGTAACCACATTTTCATTCCAACCCTGTGTCATCTAAAAGGAGCCACCCCCACGGGAAAGTGCAGAATCTGCGTTGTTGAGGTGAAAGGAGAAAAAGAACCGGTTCCATCGTGTTCAACTGCCGCAACCAGTAACATGGTGATCTACTCCGAGTCAAAAAAGGTTATCGAAGAGCGCCGTTCCATCATCCGCACCATGCTCTCCTCGGGAAATCACAACTGCGCCATAAGGGATTTTGACCCAAAGGAGTGGACCCAGTTCCAGCTGGAGGTCCTTGAAGAGGACGGCACCAACGAGCTCTGCCCGGTCTGGGGCGAATGCCGCCTCCAGGACCTTGCCTACCGTTACCAGGTGAAAACCCGGGGACTGCCCCTCTCCCGGTGCAAATACCCCATGGAAAAGGCCAACCCTTTTATCATAAGGGATTTTTCCCGGTGCATTCTCTGCGGGCGTTGTGTAAAGGCGTGCCGGGAGATCCAGGTGAACAACGCCATAGATTTCGGCTATTCAGAACCGGACACCAAAATCGTGGCAGGTTCCGATGTAGCCTTAAAGGATTCCGACTGTGTTTTCTGCGGGGAGTGTGTTGAAGCCTGCCCGGTGGGGGCACTGGTTCCGGACAATTTCCTTGAAAAAAAGAGGTTTGAAAAAACCCGAAAAGTCAAAACCACCTGCTCGTTCTGCGGTGTGGGGTGTCAGCTGGAATTGAACGTACAGAAAAACAGAATTGTAAAAATCAACAGCGCAGGCGATGTTTCCCCGAACCATGGAAGCCTCTGTGTCAAGGGGCGGTTCGGATATGATTTTGTCAACTCTCCGGAGCGGCTGACATCACCGCTGATAAAAAAGAACGGCCGGCTGGAGGGGGCCACCTGGGACGAGGCACTGGACCTCATAGCCGAAAAACTCGGAGAGATCAAAGAGACCTCTGGATCGGACAGCCTCGGGGTCTTGACATCTGCCAGGACCACCAACGAAGACAACTATATTGCCCAGAAATTCACCCGGGCAGTGCTCAAGACCAACAACATTGATCACTGCGCAAGGCTGTGACACTCTTCCACGGTAGCCGGTCTGGCTGCAGCATTTGGAAGCGGTGCCATGACAAACACCATTGCCGACATTGGCCAGGCAGATGTGATCCTTGCCACAGGCACCAACACAACGGAGAACCACCCGGTCCTCTCCAGTGTGGTCAAGCGGGCCGCACTCCAGGGAACATCCCTTGTGGTGGTGGACCCGAGAAGAATAAAACTAACAGAACATGCCCAAAAATGGCTGAGACCCACACCGGGCACAGACATTGCCTGGATCAACGGCCTGATGCATGTCATCATCCAGGAGGAGCTGTACGACAAAGCCTTTGTTGACACCCGGACCAGCGGATTTGAAGCCCTTCAAAACACCGTTGCCACGTACACCCCTGACCATGTGGAAGGAATCACATCCATACCGGCCCGGGAGATCATTGAAACGGCGCGGCTCTTTGCCGGGGCGGAAAGGGCTTCCATCCTCTACTGCATGGGCATCACCCAGCACACCTGCGGAACGGACAACGTCAAGTCCCTGGCCAACCTCTCCATGCTCTGCGGTCACCTGGGAATTCCCGGCGGCGGCGTCAATCCCCTGAGGGGACAGAACAATGTCCAGGGGGCCTGCGACATGGGCGGACTTCCCAATGTGTTCACCGCCTACCAGAAGGTGGACAGCAACGATGCCAGGGCCACCTATGAAAAGGCCTGGAACATCGCCGATCTTTCGGCCAAACCGGGGCTGCCGGTGACGGAAATGATTGAAAGGGCTCACAAGGGTGAGATGAAAGCCCTCTACGTCATCGGAGAAAACCCCATGGTGTCGGACCCGGACCTCAACCATGCGGAAAAGGCCTTTAGAAACCTGGATTTTCTCGTGGTTCAGGATATTTTTCTCACCGAAACGGCAAAATTGGCCGATGTGGTGTTGCCGGCCTTCTGCTTTGCCGAGAAGGAAGGGACCTTCACCAATACAGAGAGGCGTGTCCAGCGGGTAAGAAAAGCGGTGAAAGCCCCGGGATTCGCCCGGAACGACTGGAAAATCATATGCGATATTTCAGCACGCATGGGATATACCATGGACTACCGGAACAGTGAGGAGATTTTTAACGAGATCTCAGCGGTGACCCCCTCCTACGGCGGCATAACCTACCAGCGGATAGAAGACCAGGGACTCCACTGGCCCTGCCCTACAGAAGAGCACCCCGGCACTCCGATCCTCCACACCTCCCAGTTCACCAGCGGCAGGGGCCGTTTCCACGCCATAGAGCACCAGCCGCCTGCCGAGGTGCCCGACAGAGAGTACCCGTTTCTACTGACCACGGGGAGGGTGCTGTACCACTACCACACCGGCACCATGACCATGAAAAGCCCCGGACTCAACCGGATGTCTCCGGAATGCTTTGTGGAGATTTCAGCCGGTGATGCGGCACGCCTCGGCCTTGAGCACGGTGACATGGCCGAAGTCAAATCCCGCAGGGGAAAAATAAAGGCAAAAATAGAGATCTCAACGAAAGCGGTGGATGGCACCCTGTTCATCCCCTTTCACTTTGCCAATGCAGCTGCCAACCGACTGACCAATGCAAAGCTTGATCCTGTTGCCAAAATCCCGGAATTCAAGATCTGCGCCATCACGGTTCAAAAGGCCGCCTGACCTGAACTCGGCTCTCCCGGTGGAGTTTATGGAGCTGCCGCCTGAAATCCGCCGGAAGGGGAGCCGTAAAAGCAAGAAGCTTTTTCGACCAGGGGTGCCTGAAACAGAGCTTCCAGGCGTGGAGCATCTGCCGGCGGGTTTTTCGATGTTTTATCTGCTGCCTGGACCCATACACCCTGTCCCCCATAAGCGCATGGCCAAGGGCTTTGAAATGAACCCTGATCTGGTGGGTCCTTCCGGTCTTCAGCTCGACCTCCACAAGAGTGGCCCTGGAAAATCGCTTTTTCACCTGCCACAGGGTTACCGCGGCCCTTGGCCGGGCACTGGTGGTGGACATCATTTTCCGCTTTACAGGATGGCGGCCGATGGGCAGCTCCACCCGGCCGCAGGGATCTTTGATACTGCCTGTGGCAAGAGCCAGGTACTGCTTGACCACCCTCCTCTGTTTGAACTCCTGCTTGAGAAAACCAACGGCAGCTTCGGTTTTTGCCACAACCATGACACCGCTGGTCTCCTTGTCCAGCCTGTGGACAATACCGGCCCTTAACCGCTCCTCTCCGGCACTGTCCAGCTGGGGAAAATGGTAGAGAAGGGCATTGACAAGGGTTCCGGAAGGATTGCCGGCCCCGGGATGGACCACCATGCCGGCCTGTTTGTTCAAAACAGCGATGTGGTCATCGTCATAGAGGATCTCGATGGCCAGAGACTGGGCCTGTACCGGCAGAATTTCGGGTTCCAGCGCAACTTCACCGGTAATGACATCCCCTTCTTTTACCCGGTAACCGGGCTTTTTTCTGGCTTGACAGACAAGAATCCTGCCCGTTTTGACCATGGAAGCGGCACAATTCCTTGAGCAGTCGGCCACATGGAGGGCCACCACCTGGTCAAGGCGTTCCCCCTGGCAATGACAGGAGATTTTAAATTCAACATTCATAAGCTTAAACCAAAAAAAACCGGGAGACGTCATACACGTCTGCCGGTTTTTCAAAAACCATTATACAAAGAAATCAAACAAACAACTCTTCAATCTCCTGCATCATGGCCTCTTCGTCCACGTCCTTGGATGTTGAGAGTTCCTGGACCAGCAGGCTTTGCGCTGTATCAAGGAGTTTTCGTTCACCAAACGAGAGATCCTTTTCCAGCTTGAGCTGAAAAAGGTCCCTGAACACTTCGGCAACATCGTAAATAGAGCCAGTTTTAATTTTATCCATGTACTCTCTGTACCTGCGGTTCCAGGTCTGTTTATCAATATCATGCCCTTTTTCCTGCATGACCTTGTAAACTTCAGGAATATCCTCTTCAGAGATCACTTCCCTGAGTCCAATGGACTCGACATTGGAAGTTGGAATCATGATTACCATGCCGTTTTCAACGATCTTCAACATGTAGAAATTCATGTCTTCGCCGTTTATCTGCTTGCTCTCAATGGATTGGATGCAACCAACGCCATGGGCAGGATAAACGGCAAGATCCCCCTTGGAAAACTCTTTTTTCCCAGCATTTGAATCTTTTGAATCTTTCTCTTTTTTTCGATTTTGCCCCATAAAAACCACCAGTTTTTTTTTGTTTTAAAAATTAAACAAACAATATGGCCATCTTTATCCACAATAGCACAAATTCAAACATGATGCAAATCAAAAAAAAAAACAATTTGAAACAAATGGCCGATGCTATGACCAAAAGCGCAACGAAGAAGAGAGCTTAAAAGACACGATCACTAAGACTGGAGGGCTGGAAAGGAAAAAAAAGAAATCAGGAGGGTGTTTGATTGTACCGGTTCATTGCCGAAGAGAGACCCTGGTCCATTATCTCCACGGCAGCGTCTGCTGCTGTTTCCACAAATCCGGGAAGCTCTTTTTTCTCCTGGCTGGAAAACCGGCCAAGAACATGGCCAATGACTCCTTTGGCATTGCCGGGGCGGCCGACCCCTGCCCGAATGCGGATGAAATCCTTTGACCCAAAGGCTTCCACCATGGACCGGATACCATTGTGGCCGCCATGGCCCCTGTTTTTCGCAATCTTGACTTTACCGAACTCAAGATCAAGGTCATCATGGACAACGATGACATTACAAAGATCAATTTTAAAATAAGAGGCAAGTTTCTGGAGGGGAAAACCGCTTCGGTTCATGAAAGAGAGGGGTTTGGCAAGCACAAGTTTTGAACCGTGACCAACACCCTTGACGCAGGCAGTGTTAAACAGGGATTTGTCGAGGGGAAGAAAAAACCGCCGGGCAATGTCATCGACAACCAAAAAACCGATATTGTGGCGGGTCTGGGCATATTTTTCACCGGGATTGCCCAGACCGGCCACCAGAAATAATCTGCTGGAAGGCATAATCGAAATCTTTTCTACTCGTCGGCGCCTTGTTCTTCAGTGGCGTCTTCTGCTTCTCCAGCAACCTCAACGCCTTCCTCGACACCCTCTTCAAGGCCCTCTTCCTCTTCAGAAGTCGGCGGCACAATGGTCAGAATTGTAAATTCAACTTCATAGGGAATTTCAACATGCTCTCCAAGGTCAAGCTCGTTGACATGGACCGAATCACCGATTTCAAGGGCCGTCACGTCAATTTCAATAACCTCGGGCACATCTGCCGGACGGCATATAACATCGAGTTCACGCCGGATCACCTGAACCATACCACCTTCCACAACACCCTTTGCCTCGCCAACTGCTTCAACGGGAACGCTGACCGTGAGGGTCTCACTCATATCAATCTCATGGAAATCGGCGTGGAGATACTCAAGGTCAAAGGTGTCCATCTGAACTTCCTTGAGCACAACGGTTCGTGCCGGTTTTTTGTCTCCGGCGGCTTTCAGCTTGAGAAAAACACCAGAGCTGCCGTTTTCCCGTATAATCTTGCCGAGGTCAGAGACGTCAACAGAAAGTTTTATCGGCTCAGTATTGGCTCCGTAAAGAACTGCAGGCACTGCGTTGTTTTTTCTTACGGCCCGTGCATGGGTCTTTCCCTTGCCCTGCCTGAGTTCAGCTTTTAAATCAATGAGTTCCAAAATCGTTTCCTCCGTATCTGCATCGAGGTGCAGCATGGTATATGTGTTTTCAAGGTTTGTTGTGAGCACGCTGCTCGGTGGGGGTCATACAAAAAGGGAATTCACCGAATCTCCCCGGTAACTGCGTATAATCGCCTCACCCACAAGATTTGCAATGGACAGAGTCTTGATTTTATCACAGGCCTGGGCCTGCTCGGACAACGGAATGGTGTCTGTTACCAGAAGAGAATCCAGTTCGGAATTCCCTATACGCTCCACAGCAGGGCCTGAAAGCACCGGGTGGGTGCAGCATGCATGGACAGCGTCGGCCCCGTTGGACTTGATAACTCCGGCCGCCTCGGCAAGGGTGCCTGCGGTATCCACCATGTCATCCAGAACAATGGCGGTTTTGTCTTTTACCTCGCCGATGATGGCCATGGCCTTTGCCTGGTTGGGAGCGCTTCTCCGTTTGTCCACAATGGCAAGGGACGCATTGAGCCGCTTGGCAAAGGCCCTTGCCCTCTCCACACCGCCGGCATCGGGAGAGACAACGACCAGATTGCTGGTGAAGTTGGTTTTAATATGATCCAGAATCACCGGGGCTGCGTAAAGATTGTCAACGGGAATATTGAAAAACCCCTGTATCTGGGCGGCATGGAGATCAAGGGTGATGATCCGGTGAACTCCGGTTGATGTGAGAAGATCCGCCACCAGCTTGGCACTGATGGGAACCCTGGGAGCCACCTTCTTATCCTGTCGGGCATACCCGAAATAGGGAATCACCGCCGTTATTCTGCTGGCCGATGACCGTTTCAAGGCATCGATCATCAAAAGCAGTTCAAAAAGGTTTTCGTTGACAGGAGCACATGTGGACTGGATGACAAAGACCTCCTGCCTTCTCACATTTTCATGGATCTCCACCTGGATCTCACCGTCACTGAAGCGGTTCAGCTTTGAATTGCCAAGGGGTTTTGCAATGTAACCCGAAATGTTCTGCGCAAGCCCGGGGTTTGAGTTGCCCGTAAAAATCGATATTCCGTTCATGTAAATTCTCTTTTAAAGCTTTTATAATGCTGGCTGGGGCGGGAGGATTCGAACCTCCGAATGCAGGAATCAAAATCCTGTGTCTTACCGCTTGACGACGCCCCAATACTCTAAACAGAATTTTTTTAACTTGCAGCAAAACAGGTTAAAAAAATTTTCTTCTCACTTTTTTCCCATTTACGGGAAAGTGCCATAAAGGCCTGCTCTGCCTTTTCATACCGGGAAAAGAGAGCAAAAAAAGAGGACCCGCTGCCTGACATGAGCAGCCCGTCAGGGTTATACCCTGCCATCTCTTTTCTTACAAAGCCAATCTCAGGGCAGCTCTTCAGTGCGGCAGACTCAAGATCATTTTGCAGGCATGCCTTCACATCAACACCCGGCTCTGATCGGCGTATTTTTAAAGGATTATTAATATTCGATTTTTCATGTTTTGTCAATGGGAAATCGATATTTTTATACACAGCTTTGGTGGAAACAGAAACTCCCGGAAAAAAGAGAACCACATAGTACGGCAAAAGCGGAGGGTATTTTTCAAGTTTTTCTCCGACCCCGGTGGCAAGGGCCGGGCCGCCATGAACAAAAAACGGCACATCGGCACCAATGCCAAGCCCCATCTTTATCAACTCCTCTGTGGAAAATGGGTACCCATACCGCTGGTTCAACACCTTGAGCACGGTGGCAGCGTTGCTGCTTCCCCCGCCAAGACCGGCACCAACGGGAATTGTTTTGTGTATGGTAATGACCAGGCCGCTGCTCTCTTTTTTCCGCTGGGCTCCGGCCAAAAACCGGTCCATAAAAACTCTGGCCGCCTGAAAGGCAAGATTGGTCTCATCTTCGGGAACACCGGGGTGATCGCAGAAAACAGAGAGCCCCTCTGCCTGAAACTCAAAATCAACACAGTCCCAGAGATCAAGGGCGGTCATCAGGGAGCACAAGTCGTGGTACCCGTCATCCCGCTTCCCCACCACCTGGAGAAAAAGGTTTATCTTTGCCCTGGCAATGGCCCTTGTGATCATCCCTTGGCCCTGACATAGGCCATGCGCAGTTCATGGAGAAGGCTTTTCATCAGATTGGCCTCCTCAACATCCAGATTGCCCCTGGTCTTTTTTTCAAGCATGATGATCATGTCAACGGTCTGCTTGGCAAGTTCCATGTTCCTGCTCGTTTGACCCGTTGCCGGATCTTCCATTTCACCCAGCTGAACCAGGGCTGACGAGTAAAGTGAGAGAATAAAGGTGGAAAAATCAACACCCGGCATGGATTTCTTCGAGCTGGATCTCTTTTCCTCCTCTTTCATCACAAAATCTTTTCCTTGGGCCATGTTCGACCTTCCTTTTCATTGGTTACAATTCCAGCACCCCACCTGTGCCTGGGCCCGGAAACAGCAAACAAACCATGTCACAGACCGGGCCAGCTGCTCTCGCACTCCCATTGAACCGTTGCATGGTTCCCCGCAACGGCTGCAATATACCCCCTCTGGATAAAATGTTCAACCGTATAATGATCTTTCTCCAGGGAGATGATGGTCGTTGAAGCCCCCCGGGAGGCAACCACCCTGGTTCTGGAAAGCCCCTTCAAGCCGATCCCCGCAGCCTTGAGCACGGCTTCCTTTGCCGTGAATGTCCTGAAAAAAACCACCAGGGGATCCTGGTCGTCACCGTGGAAACAGCGCATCTCCTCACCGGTGCATACCCGGTTGAACAATAGGCCGCCCACCGGCCGGAGGGTTTCAATGTCAATGCCGACGGCGGATCTTGCCACAACCCCGGCAACGTATTCCGGCTTGTGGGAGATGGACCAGTGAACACCGCTGTCGGGCAGGGGAGCCCCGTTGGAATTTTTTTCAAGGGAATGGGGAAAAAAACCGCTTCGTTTTCCTGAACGCTCCAGGGCCTGCCGGGCATACCTGCCAAGGGCCGCTGTTCTTGCCTTGTTGTCCAGGTACCGGATCTCTTCGGGCACCTTTAAAATTACAGGATACAAGGTTAAACCTTCCCCATGGGGAATAGACCCACCACCTTACAATTTGTCTTCGATTCCGGCCATCATCTTACTTACAGCAACGACGGCAGGGGAATCATCGGGCAGTTCCACAAGGGACCTCTGCTCCATGTCATAATCAAGGAGGGCATCATCGTTGGGAATGATCCCCACAATGGAGATGCCGATTTTTTCCACCTCGGCAAGGAATGGTTTGCCAAGTTCTGCAGGGGCACGGTTCACCACAAGGCCGACGTTACTGACATCCAGCTTGAGGTCGTCGAGCATTTCAACGATCCTGCCAACGGCCCTCAGCCCCCGAAGGGCATAATCGGTAACCAGCAGCAGCGTATCCACCCTTCCGCTGGTCCGCCGGCTGAGATGCTCCATGCCGGCCTCATTGTCCACCAGCAGGTATTGGTAGTTTTTCTCCAGCTCTTCGGTGAACCGGTTGAGGATATTGTTCACCATGCAGTAGCATCCCTGCCCCTCCTGCCGACCCATGACCAGGAGATCAAACTCCTTTCGCTCGATGATCACCTGGTTCATGAGCATTTCAATGTAGGCAATCTTGTCCATGCCCGAGGGAACCCCCTGGGGGTCCCGCATGAAATCCTCCCGGATGTCCCCCACGCTCTTTTCCACTTCCATGCCAAGGGTTTCCCCCAGGTTGCTGTTGGGATCGGCATCCACGGCAAGCACAGGAGACGCATTGTTTTTTACAAGATGACGCAGTGCCAGGGCAGCTACGGTTGTTTTTCCAACCCCCCCCTTTCCCGCCAGCGCAATAACTTTACTCATAGTCACTCCATTTCAGGTATAGTTGTTGATATCTTTGGCAAACCCTTCAAAATCCTTTTTTGCCAGAAAAAGGGAGATGATTTCACTGACACTGTCTGCCGTGTCCACCCGGAAAACTCCTTTATCATCACTTCCGGCAGCTGCCTTGGCATTGGCAACAACAGCCTGAAGCGCCTCTACGGTGATGGAAACATTGGCGTTCACCGTTATGGTTTCACTGGAACTTGTCATGGCGTTTCACCCTTTACGGATTCACCGCCGGTCATGTAAAGCCGCAGGGCTTCCTGGATTCCCCCTGCTGCAAGGGTTGTGCAGTGCTGCTCCTCCTGGGGCAGGCTGCCAAGTTTTGACAGAATCAGATCGCCGGTAATATCGGCCAGTTCCTCCGGGGTCCGGCCAATGGCAAGTTCTGCGGCAAAAGAACCGCACACATTGCTGGTCCCGCACCCGTCGGTAACATAGGATGCGTCACTGACCCGCTCCTGGTCAAATTTAAGAAAAATCTCGATGGTGTCCCGGCAGGATCCTGTGACGCTGGCATGGACATCGCATCCCTCCATCCGGCCCCGATACCTGGGGTTTTGCCACCGGTGAAACCCCTCGCTGCCGAGGACCGTTTTTGCCTCATCAAATATCTCTTCCTGGAGATTATCCAGAAACGTGTCAAGCTTGTCATTCATAAAGACGATTCCTGTTTTTCAAGAAACTTGAAACAAGAGACAGGAAACTGGACTCTGCCCCATTCAAGTTTCATGGTTTGTTGTGAGCACGCTGCTCATGGTGATTTTTTATAAGAAAGTCGTGTTGCACCGGCAGGGCAGACGTCTGGAGCAGCGCCTGACGGTTGCCGTTAAAGCCGGTTGTCCTTTTTCAACTGATCGACAATGGCAGCGATGGACTTGCTTCGGTTCATTGTATAAAAATGCAGTCCGTCAACCCCACGGTCAAGAAGCTCCCTGCACTGTTCAACGGCAACCTCGATGCCGTATTCGGCAACAGCGCCCTTCTCTTTTTCGGAGAGCTCTTCGAGTTTTTCGGCGATGGGCCGGGGAAGCTTGGAACCGCAAAGGTTACAGAGCATTTTTGTCAGCTTCATGCTGTAAATGGGCATGATACCCGGAATAATGGGAACATCAATGCCCGCGGCCCGGCATTTGGTCACGTAGTCGAAAAAGCAGGTGTTGTCATAAAAATACTGGGCAATGACGTACTGGGCACCGTTGTCAACCTTTAGCTTGAGGTACTCGATATCCTTTTCAAGGCTCTCCGCCTGGATATGCCCTTCCGGGTAACCTGCACAGCCCAGATCAAAATCGTAGCGTTCCCTGATAAAAGCGATCATGTCCGAGGCGTGCTCGAAACTGTCAGGGTGGGGGGAGAACTCGGGATCTTTGGGTTCATCACCCCGGATGACAAAGATCGTTTCAACCCCCAGGGCCTTGTACCGGTCAAGGACCTGGGTGATGTCGGAAGGGGCAAGGCCGTAACCGGCAATATAGGCAACCGTGGGCAGTTTTCTCTCCGTGATCATCTTTTTTACGGTGTTGTACGACCCCTCTTTTGTGGAACCGCCAGCCCCGAAGGTCACGGACATATAGTCATAATCGAGAGATGAAAGGTTATCCAGTGTTCTGTCAAAACCGGCTTCCGCCTTTTCATCCCTTGGCGGAAAAAACTCAAAGGACACCGGTGTTTTTTCTTTTGCTTCCCTGTACAATTTTCCAACTCGCATATCCATCTCCTTATCAAATCAGATTACAAAGTATTTGAAACACCATGGCAAGGACCATGATAAATCAGCCAGGCATTTATCACAGGAACAAACCCCTGCCAAGAAGCACGGCCCGCCAAATGTGACAAGTGGCCGATGTTATGACCAAGCCCCACCGCAGCGGATGCCGATGGGGCCCACCGGGGGGTAACATAAAACATAAATATAAAAATACAACAAAAAAAAAGGCCGGACAGGCAGATCTCTCTGACTTTTCCGGCCTTTGGAGCTACAACTGTTTAATATGCGCCCCGTGGCGCAACACGGAAAACAGCTTACAAAGTACCTAGGCGTTGAGTGCCAGCTTTGCCGATCTCAGGGTGTTCTTCATCAGCATGGCAATGGTCATGGGACCGACTCCGCCGGGCACAGGGGTGATCTTGCCGGCGATCTCCTTGGCCTTTTCAAAATCAACGTCACCCTTCAAAATGGCCTTGCCGGTCTTTTCGTTCATGCCCACCCGGTTGACACCCACATCAATCACCGTTGATCCGGGCTTGATCCATTCTGGTTTGACAAGGTCCGGTACACCGGCGGCCACAATGAGGATGTCGGCGCGCTTGCAGTGGGAGGCCAGATCCTTTGTGCGGGTGTGAACGATGGTTGCTGTGCTGTTGGCCCCTTCCCCCTTCTGGGCCATCATGATGGCAATGGGTTTGCCTACGATATTGGATCTTCCCACAACCACCACCTCGGCTCCTGAGGTTTCCGTGCCGGAACGGACAATCATCTCCTGGATGCCTGCCGGGGTACAGGGCAGAAACTTCACCTCGTCTCCGCCGATCATCAACCGTCCCACATTGACCGGGTGGAAGGCATCCACATCCTTGTCAGGGTTGATGGCGTTGAGCACTTTTTTGTCGTCAATGTGCTTGGGCAGGGGCAGCTGCACAAGGATGCCGTGGATCTCCGGATCTTTGTTGTACTTGTCTATCAAGGCCAGAAGATCGTCCTCTGAGATATCCTCGGGCTGATCGTCCTGGATCTCTTTGAAACCAAGACTGATGGCGGTTTTCACCTTGAGAGACACATAGCTCATGGAGGCCGGGCTGGATCCCACGAGGATGGTGACAAGTCCCGGCACCTTGCCGAGCTTTGCCTTCATCGCCTCGACCTCTTCTTTGATCTCGGCAAGGATGGTCTTTCTTATCTCGGTTCCGCTTATAATTTCCGCAGTCATAATCGTTCTCCTGTTGTTCAGCGGTCGGCTTTTCCCCAAAGAAAGCACCGGGAAAGCCGACCGCAATTGTCAAAACTTGTCTAAAATACGCCCTGGACCTTGCCCGTATCTGTATCAACATCAACACGGCGGAACGCGGGGTTGGAACCGGTGCCCGGCATGAGACTGATGGTGCCTGCCACTGGAACGATGAACTCTGCGCCGCCGTAGGTGAGCACTTCCCTTACCTTGAGGTTCCAGCCGGTGGGAGTTCCCTTGAGGGCCGGGTTGTCTGAAAGGGAGAGGTGGGTTTTTACCATGCAGAGGCCGAGCTTTGACAATTCGGGATCCTTCTGGATTCTGGCCAGGGAAGCTTCCGCCTCACCGGAGTACTCAACACCATCGGCGCCGTAAACTTCCTTGGCGACCTTGGCGATGCGGTCCTTGACAGGCATTTCCAGCTCATAGAGGAATTTGAAGTCTGTCTTTTCTTCGCATGCGTCAATGATGGCATCGGCAAACTCCAGAGCACCCTCTCCGCCCTGTTCCCAGTGGCGTGACAGGGCGACCCTTGCCCCGGCATTTTCGGCCAGCTCCCTGACCTTGGCAATTTCCGCATCGGTGTCCGTATAAAAGGCGTTGATGCAGACCACGGGGCTGATGCCGGCCTTTTTGACATTTTCAACATGGTGGATGAGGTTTTTACAGCCGTCGGCAACCCAGCCGACGTTTTCAGAAGCGTACTCTTCGGGCATTGGTTTGCCGGGAACGGGTACCGGTGCTCCGCCGTGGCATTTAAGGGCACGGATGGTGGCGACAACAACGGCGGCATCGGGAGTGAGGCCAGAAAAGCGGCACTTGAGGTTCCAGAACTTTTCAAAGCCGATGTCTGCACCAAAACCGGACTCGGTCACATGATAATCGGCGAGTTTCAGTCCGACACGGTCGGCGATAATGGAGCTCTGGCCGATGGCGATGTTGGCGAAGGGACCGGCATGGACCTGGACCGGCTGTCCTTCCAGGGTCTGCATCAGGGTCGGGTTCAAGGCTTCGACCATCCAGGCCGTCATGGCGCCGGCCACCTCGAGATCACCGGTGGTGACGGGCTTGCCCTGTTTGTCATAGGCCACAACGATCTTTTCCATTCTTCTGCGCATGTCTGCCAGATCATTGGCAACGGCCAGGATGGCCATGATTTCCGACGAAACGGCAATGGCGAACTTTGACTTCATCATGAACCCGTCGGCTTTGCCGTTGACACCGTCGATACCGATGATGATATTGCGGAGTGCCTGACAGCAGAAATCCATGATCCATCCCATCTCCACCTTTGTGGGGTCGATGTCCAGACGTCTCATCTTGGAAAGGCGGGCCAGCTGCTCATCATTGTAGTTTCTCTCGTGCTGCATGCGGGAGGTGAGGGCAACCATTGCCAGGTTGTGGGCATTCATTATGGCATTGATATCGCCGGTGCAGCCCAGGGAGAAAGGTGTCAGGGGGATACACTGGGCAAGACCGCCGCCGGCAGCAGACCCCTTGATGTTCATGGTGGGTCCGCCGGAAGGCTGGCGAATGGCTGCTCCAACATTCTTTCCCCTTTTTCCAAGCCCCTGTACAAGACCCATGGCTGAGGTGGATTTGCCCTCTCCAAGGGGGGTGGGAGTGATGGCCGTCACATTGATGTATTTGCCGTCGGGTTTGCCTTTCTGCCGTTCAAGAACCTGGCGATAATCGATTTTTCCAAGATAATGGCCCTGGGGAAGCAGCTCTTCCGGTGTCAGTCCGTACTCTTCTGCAACCTGATACACTTTTTTCATCCGGGATTCCGCTTCTTCGGCAATTTCCCAGTCTGCATGCTTGGTTGGATCTAATGCCATGTTGTACTCCTTTTAACGATTTGGACCCAGGGGTTGAGCCCGTTTAAGTATGTTTGAAAGAACACACGATCAGCACCAGCAGTTCCAGGTGGCCGGTTCCTGCCAACTCTGCCATAAAAGGCTCCTCTGTCATGTGGGGGAAGACAGAGGTCACTGTCACCTGCGCTCGACGTGGCTGCCCAGATGAAAACTGCTGGATAAGCGAACCTGATTTTCACAGGGAATAATCTAATAACAAAGTTTTACAGTCAAGTAATATTTTAAAAAAAACGAAAAAAAATTATAAACGACAGGCGTTCTATTCGCCGGGGGAGGATTCGCAGCATTGAGAATACCCATGTACGACCACGGCATAACTCCTGTGATCCCTGTAAATCCGGACAGATCTTATTTTTTGAAATCAAATTTCACCGACTGGATGAAAATTATTTAGTAATTTCGTAAAGGTCAATGAAAGAAATTCACCTTCTGTTTTTCGTTCAGTAAATATTAAAAATTTTAAATCAACTCATCTATTGACAAACAGGAACAGTGGTTGTATTGAAATGTACGATACATATGGAGTCTCACTTCAAATTAAAGTACAAGGTGAACTGAGTTGATGATAAACACAAGTACAACACCATCCTCTTGTCTTGCTGATAAGTCCAAGCCCACCCGATTTTGCGGCAGGAATGTCTTTTTTTCTTCCGACAGCAATCCTCTCTTTTTTTTAAACTCCAGCCATCGTAAGTTAATACATTTTTGTATTGATTATAACCACCCCGCAACCATCAAAAACAATCAATCCATAAGGAGGTAAAAGTGGGATTTGAAATCACAAAAGAATCCTATGCCGGCGGCATCAAGGGAATCACCATTGGAAAAGGTGATAACGCTGTAACCATCGGCGGAGAAACCTGTTACCCGTTCTATCAGTTTGAGGGGAAAACTCCCAACAAGCCTGTTATCGCCATGGAAGTATGGGACATAGACCCCCCGGAATGGCCTGAAGCAGCCAGGGCACCGTTCAAGGACGTGATATCGGATCCTGCGGCCTGGGCGAAAAAATGCGTGGAAACGTATGGGGCACAGATCATCGTTCTCCAGCTCAAGTCCATAGATCCCAACGACCAGGATGCCTCCCCGGAAGAGGCAAGTGCCACGGTTAAAAAAGTACTCGATGCCGTTGATGTCCCCCTGATCATCTGGGGCTGCACCGCTCCTGAAAAGGATGAAGCAGTTTTGAAAAAGATTGCCGAGGAGTGCGACGGAGAAAATCTCATCCTCGGTCCAGTGGAAGAGAAAAACCACAAGGGCATCGGAGCAGCGGCCCTGGGATACAAACACGCCGTCATCTCTTCTTCTCCCATTGATGTCAACCTGGCAAAACAGGTAAACATCCTCCTGGAAAACCTCGGCATGCCCCTGGATAATGTGATCGTTGACCCGACAACCGGTGGACTGGGATACGGTCTGGAGTACACCTATTCGGTGATGGAACGGCTGAACCAGGCGGCCATGACCCAGGGAGATGACAAGCTTCAGAATCCCATGATCAACAACCTGGCCAACGAAGTGTGGAAGTGCAAGGAAGCCAAGCAGCCGGTGGAAGAGGCTCCTGAACTGGGCGACCCGGAACGCCGTCCCATCCTCATGGAAGCCGTGGGTGCCATCTCCTACCTCATGGCCGGCTCCAACGTGCTGATCATGCGCCACCCCGAGGCCATCAAGCTGACGAAATGCTTTATCGACTGCATCACAGACGGTGGTTCCGCCATGGAGACGGGCCCCATTGCAAAACAGCTGGACGATGTGGAGATCGATTTTGCCGCCCTGGCGCCTGAGCCGGATCTGACCATTGAAGCGGAGAAGGCAGCGGCTCCTGCCAAAAAAGCGGCAGCCCCCAAGGAAGCGGCCAAACCTGCTGCGGCACCCAAGGCCGAGGCCAAGCCGGAACCGGCCAAAGAAGCGGCCCCGGCCAAAGAGGCAGCCCCGGCAAAAGAAGCAGCCCCTGCCGTGGATGAAAAGGCCAAGGCCGAAGCCGATGCCAAGGCAAAAGCCGATGCGGAAACCAAGGCCAAGGCCGATGCCGAGGCAAAAGCCAAGGCCGATGCCGATGCCAAGGCCAAGGCGGAAGCCGACGCCAAGGCCAAAGCCGAGGCGGAAGCCAAGGCCAAGGCCGATGCAGAGAAAAAAGCCGAAGCCGATGCCGTGGCGGCACGGGAAGCCGAGGAAGCTGCCATCAGAGAAAAGAGAGCCGCCGAAAGAGAAAAACAGGCCGCCGGCCGCACAGCCGCCCCCACAGCAAAAGTTGCCATGACCGCGGCAAGCACCCAGATGTCAGAGCTTGACAAGATTCTTGCCAGACTCAACCAGATCCACAGAAGGGACAAAGTTTAGATCATAAGCAGTTGACTTGACAGATGCCTTTTTAAATAAATGATTGTTCTGCAAAATCATTAAAAATAACCATGAGGAGGAACCTCTAATGGCAGTAGAGAAAAATGCAAAGGTTGCTAAAAAAGAGAAAGCACCGAAAGTTGCAAATCCAGTTGACGCAACAATAGACAAGGGAACCCAGGAGATGCTGGCCCGGGCACAGAAGCTCGGTATTGACACGGTATTTGACCGGGCCGTCACCATGAAGGCGTGTAATTTCGGCCTCCAGGGAACATGCTGTAAAAACTGCTCCATGGGACCGTGCAGGCTTCCTTTGCCCAAGGACGGCATTGAGGGCGAAGACACCAGAAAGGGCCTCTGCGGAGCAACGGCCAACACCATCGCCGCACGAAACTTCATCCGGATGATCGCCGGAGGCGCCTCTGCCCATTCCGACCATGGCCGCTGCGTTGCCGAGGTGTTTTTGTCGGCGGCACGGAAGGAGTCCGATGCGTACAAAATCAAAGATACGGAAAAACTCCTCTCCATTGCTCCCTATCTTGACGTTGCCGTGACCGTTGAGGAAGACGGCGAGGAAAAGGACAGGGACATTGACGAGATCGCCCTGGAAGTTGCAGAAAAGGCCCTGGCCGAATGGGGCAAGCCCGAAGGCGAACTGCTCTACGCCAAACGGGCCCCGGAAGCCCTCTACGAGAAGTGGAAAAAACAGGGCGTTATTCCGCGCAACATCGACAGAGAGATTGTCGAGATCATGCACCGCACCCACATGGGCGTTGACCAGGATTACAAGAACCTGATGAAACAGGGCACCAGGGCAGCCCTTGGCGACGGATGGGGCGGCTCCATGCTGGCCACCGATCTCCAGGACGTCCTCTTCGGCACCCCCTACCCCCTCCAGTCCGAGGCAAACCTCGGCATCATGAAAGAGGACCATGTCAACATCATCGTCCACGGCCACGAGCCGGTTCTCTCGGAGATCCTCGTCGCCGTTGCCCAGTCCCAGGAGATGCTTGACTACGCCAAGGAAAAAGGAGCCAAGGGCATCCAGCTGGGCGGCATCTGCTGCACGGCCAACGAGATTCTCCAGCGCCACGGCATCCCCACGGCAGCCACCTTTCTCCAGCAGGAACTGGCCATTATCACCGGCGCCTGTGACGCCATGGTGGTGGACATCCAGTGCATCATGCAGAACCTTGCCAATGTGGCCAAGTGTTTCCACACCAAACTGATCACCACCCATCCCATCGCCAAGATGGAGCAGGACAATGTGATCCACATCGAGTTTGACGAGCACCACGCCCTGGAAGATGCCAAGCGCATTGTCAAGATGTCCATCGACAACTTTGCCAACCGCGGCTCCGATGTTGTGATTCCCCAGTACAAGACCACCCAGGTGGCCGGATTCGGCGTTGAATCCATCCAGTACCACCTGGGCGGCACCTTCAGGGGGACCTACTACACCCTCAACGACAACATCATCAACGGCCGCATCCGCGGCATTGCCGGTGTGGTTGGCTGCAACAACGCCAGGACAAAGCACAACGACGGCCATGTCAGGGTGGTCAAAGAGCTGATCAAGAACGACGTCATTGTTCTAACCACGGGCTGCAACGCCATCGCCTGCGCCATGGAAGGGCTTTTGACCCCTGAAGCCGCTGCGGTTCACTGCGGCCCCGGCCTTGCCGAGGTGTGCGAGACCGTTGGTATACCGCCGGTCCTCCATCTGGGCTCCTGTGTGGACAACAGCCGCATCCTTCTGGCCGCCACCGAAGTGGTCAAAGCCGGCGGACTGGGCAACGACATCTGCGACCTTCCCGCCGCGGGCAGTGCACCGGAATGGATGAGCGAAAAGGCCATCTCAATTGGTCACTATTTTGTCGCATCGGGAGTTTACACGGTGTTCGGCGTAACCCTGCCCACCTCGGGCGCCCCGGTCTTCCACGACTACATCTCCAAGGAACTTGAAAAGACCTACGGCGGCAAATGGGACCTTGAAATCGATCCTGTCAAACATGCCCAGAAGATGATCGCCCACATTGACAAAAAACGAAAAGAGCTCGGCATTGACAAGGCCAGGGACAGGGTTCTCATGGACATGGCCGACCGCCAGGCCCTTGAGGCGTAATGGCCCCCTAAATTCAAAAAAGGCTTAATCAAATACTAATGATAAAAAATCCTCAACGAAGGAGGAACAGATGTCAAAATTAATAGCATTTGCAGCTATTCAGGGTGGATATAAAGTCGTATCAGAGGCAGAGGGTCTTTTGAACAACGCCCTCAAATCATACAATGCAGACACCACGGTTGAATTTCCCAACACCGGATATTTCCTTCCGGTTATCTATTCGCTGACAGGGCTGAAGGTGAAAACCCTGGAAGACCTTAAAAAACCCCTGGAATTTGCCAGAGGACTTCTTCCCCCCCATGTGAAGGGCAAAAACCACCTTCCCTTTCTCGGCCCCCTTCTCGATGCCGGCATGGCAGGCATTATTGCCTATGAGATCAAAGAGGGCATCCGGGCGGTGACCGATCCCGATTTCTACTATCCCCATGAAGATCCCGATGTTGAAAACGGCAAAATCTGGACCGGCCCGGCCGATGATACCATCCTCAGGAAAAGGGGTGTGGAGTTTGTTGACGGATCCGCTCCCGGATTTGCCGCCATTGTCGGTGCGGCCCCCAACCCTGAGATTGCCAAGATGATCGTCGAGGATTACCAGAGAAAATCCCTCTACATCTTCTGTGCGGCCAACCACAACGGCCAGACCGTCATTGAGCAGCTCCTCGAGGCCGATGTCCAGGTGGGCTGGAACACCCGTATCGTCCCCTTCGGTCCGGACATCTCATCGGCGGTATTTGCCCTGGGGTTTGCCAACAGGGCCGCCATGGCCTTCGGCGGCGTTCAGCCCGGTGACTACAAGAGGATGCTCAAGTACAACAAGGACAGGATATTCGCCTTTGTCAACGCCCTTGGCGACATCGGCACGGAATGGGGTGTTGCCGCAGCGGGCTGCGTCAACTGGGGATTTCCCACCCTGGCCGACACGGATATTCCCGAAATCCTCCCCACGGGTATCTGCACCTACGAGCATGTGGTCAGCAACGTTCCCCATGACGAGATGTGCCAGCGCTCCGTTGAGGTGCGGGGACTCAAGGTGGCCGTGGCCGAAATCGACATCCCCTGCGCATTTGGTCCGGCCTTTGAGGGCGAGCGGGTCAGGGGCGCAGATCTCTATGCCCAGTGCGGCGGCGGAAAAACCCAGTGCACCGAGCTTGTCAAGCAGGCCGAGATGAACGAGATCGAGGACGGCAAGGTAATCGTTGACGGACCTGACGTGGAAGATCTCAAGGAAGGGGACACCTTTCCAATGGGTATCTATGTCCAGGTGGCCGGCCGGGAGTTCCAGTCGGATTTCGAACCGATCCTGGAGCGCCAGATCCACCATCTGGTCAACTACATCCAGGGCGTCATGCACATCGGCCAGCGGGACATCTCCTGGGTCCGCATCAGCAAGGCGGCCATTGAAAAGGGTTTTACCCTCAAGGACATCGGTACCGTCCTCCACGCCAAGTTCCACCAGGAGTTCTCCAAGATCCTCGACAAGGTCCAGGTCACCCTGTACACCAAAAAAGACGATGTCGACAAAATGACCGCCACGGCCAGGTCCGAGTACCTTTCAAGGGACGCCCGTGTGGACAGCATGACCGACGAGGATGTGGAGACTTATTACTCCTGCACTTTGTGCCAGTCCTTTGCCCCCAACCATGTCTGCACGGTGAGCCCGGAGAGAACAGGGCTTTGCGGCGCCTACAACTGGATGGACTGCCGGGCTTCCTATGAAATCAACCCCACAGGACCCAACCAGCCCATTGAAAAGGGCGAGTGCCTGGATCCCAAGCTGGGCCAGTGGAAGGGAGTCAACGACTTTGTTTACAAGGCTTCCAGGGGGGCTGTGACCCATTACAACTTCTACTCTCTGGTCCATGATCCCATGACCACCTGCGGCTGCTGCGAGTGCATCGCTGCCATGCTCCCCACTTGCAACGGTGTTATGACCGTTGGCAGGGACTACGCCGGGGAGACCCCCTGCGGCATGAAATTCACCACCCTTGCCGGTGTCATGGGCGGCGGCGCAACCTCACCGGGCTTTGTGGGTCACTCCAAGCACAACATCACCCAGGCCAAGTTCATCCTCGGTGACGGCGGACTGCTGAGAATGGTGTGGATGCCCAAAATGCTCAAGGAAGAGATCAAGGACCGCATCGATGCCAGGGGCGAGGCCATGGGATGCCCGGACCTCTTTGACCGGATTGCCGACGAGACCGTTGGTGTGACAGAAGAGGAGATCCTCCCCTTTCTCCAGGAGAAGAAACACCCTGCCCTGGAGATGGAATCCCTCATCGGATAGCAGCGAAAATTAAAACACAAAGGGGCAGTGGTCACCAGATGTTATACTCCACTGCCCTGACAACGGACCGGGTAGAGCGGCAGTTTTTCCGGTCCGTTTAAAATAAGCACTTAAGGAGATAAAAATGGCATTAACCGGTATTCAGATATTCAAACTCCTTCCCAAGACCAACTGCAAGGAGTGCGGCGTACCCACCTGCCTTGCCTTTGCAATGAACCTTGCATCGGGAAAGGCCGAGCTTGACTCCTGCCCCTATGTTTCCGACGAGGCCCGGGAAAAACTCTCGGAAGCGTCGGCACCTCCCATCCGCCCTGTCAAGGTCGGCAAAGGGGTCAGGGAGAAGATCACCGGCGGTGAAACGGTTCTTTACAGGCACGAAAAGACCTTTTTCAACCCCACCCTGCTTGCTGCCACCATCACGTCTGATACAGACCCGGCAGAGCTTGAGAAAAAACTCAAGGTGTTCAATGCATTCCAGTTTGAGCGGGTGGGGTTTAACCTGCGGCCAGAGCTGATTGCCTTGAAGGATGCCGGCAAGGGCGGTGACGCCTTTGCAGCCCTTGCAAAACTCGTCGCTGAAACATCGGAGTTCAACCTGGTGCTCATGACCGAAGACCTGGAGGTGATGAAGGCCGGCGTTGCAGCCGCCGGGTTCAAGCGTCCCCTCCTGTACGCGGCAACCGAAGCCAATGCCGATGACATGGGCGCCCTGGCCAAGGAGAACGACCTTCCCCTGGCTGTCAAGGCCGACTCGGTGGAGGCATTGATTCCCCTGACGGAAAAGCTCACCGGCATGGGACTCAAGGACCTGGTCATCGATTCCGGGTCAAGGGAGATCAAGCAGGCCTTAGAGGACCAGGTTGCCATCCGCCGGGCCGCCCTCAAGGCAAGCAACAAGGCCCTGGGGTTTCCCACCATCACCTTTCCCTGTGAAATGGCCTCCAACCTGGACATGGAAACTGTGGTTTCCGCCATGTTCATTGCCAAATACGGCGGGATTGTGGTGATGTCCGACTTTACCACCGAATCTTTGTTCCCCCTTCTGCTGGAACGACTCAACATCTTTACCGATCCCCAGAGGCCCATGACGGTTACCGAGGGCATCTTCGAGATCGGCAAACCCGACGAAAACTCTCCAGTAATCGTCACCACCAATTTTGCCCTGACCTATTTCATCGTATCCGGCGAGATCGAAGCCAGCAAGGTTCCCACCTGGCTGTTGATAAAAGACTCTGAAGGCCTCTCCGTTCTTACCGCCTGGGCTGCGGGTAAATTCGGCGGAGATGATGTGGGCATGTTTGTTAAAAAATGCGGCATAATGGACAAGGTCAAGCACACCGAGCTGATCATACCGGGGTACGCTGCTGCCATTGCCGGGGATGTTGAAGAAGAACTCTCCGGATGGACCATCACTGTGGGTCCAAGAGAGGCTGCCCATCTTCCTGCTTTTCTCAAGGAAAAGGCAAAATAAGAAAAAAAAAGCGAAGATGCCATGATAACACTTGACCTCTTCGCTTTTTTCGGTTTACTTTAGGAAAATTGATAACCCCCTATTCAAGATAAAGGAAGATTAAATGATACTATTTGGTGAAAGCCTGAACGTCATCTCCACCGTGATTGGAAAGGAGTTCAAGGAGGCAGACCCTGCCAAACGGAACCCGGAGCCCATTCAGAAAGAAGTTGTCATGCAGAAGGAAAAAGGCATGGACTATATTGACATCAACCTCGGCCCTGCCAAAAAATTCGGCACCGAGCTGATGCCCTGGGTGATCAATGTTGTTCAGGAGGCGGTTCCCGGAATGCCCCTGCTCCTGGACACCTCCAACATCGATGCCATCGAGGCGGGCCTCAAGGTGATCAAACCGGCTGACAAGCCCCATATTGTCAATTCCATCATGGCAAGACCGGAACGGTACGAAAAAATGGTTCCCCTGGCGGCAGAGTATGATGCCGATTTCATCGCCTTGATGTGGGGACCTGAAGGCCTTCCCAGGGATGAAAACGAGCGTGCCGCCCTGGCCGTTGAGCTGCTCTACTTTGCCAACGAGGCGGGTATCCCCAATGAAAAGATCTGGGTGGACGGCATTGTCACCCCTGTGAATATCCAGCAGCCCCAGGCCATAAGCCTGATGGAGTTCCAGGGCATGCTCCAGGACATCGCCCCCGGTGCCAAGAGCACCTGCGGACTGTCCAATATTTCCAACGGTCCCCCAAACCATCTGAGGCCCATTCTCAATCAGACATACATGGTAATGCTCCAGAAGCACGGTATGGAGTCGGTGATCTCGGATCCTCTGGATGAGCAGCTCACCGCCATTGCCAAGGGCCAGCGCCAGGACATTGTTGACCTGATCTACGGCATCATGGACGGAAACCAGCCGGACATGTCAAGTCTTGACAAGGAGATGACCGACTACGCCAAAACTGTAAACGTAATCCTCGGCAACACCCTCTACTCGGATTCATGGCTGGAATTGTAGGCAACTGCAAAAAGTGCCGTTAACCTGTTTTGACGCAGTCCGATTATGGGAGGGGGTTTTGACAGACGGGTTGAGTCCTGTCCTTGACCCCTTCCCTTTAAAACAACCTTTCTCTTGATTTTGTCAGAGAGGGGTTTTTTTGTTTTATCTTTGACCAATGACCAAAAACAGGCCTTGCTTATG
>JAWOGI010000255.1:0-3388 GCA_046496975.1 Desulfobacteraceae bacterium
TTTACCTTGACCTTTTCCACATCGAGCTGCCGCTCAAGATCCCCTGCAAGCTGGGCAAACTCTTCTCGTCCCGGAGGGGCGGCGGCCAGGTGAAGCTGGCCCCCCAGACGGCTGCCCGCCTCAAAGAGGGAGACCCTGTGGCCCCGGCGGGCTGCTGTCAGGGCGGCGGTCATGCCTGCGGGGCCGCCGCCGACCACCACAATTCGTCTGGGGGTGGCCGCTTTTCCGGCAAGGGCCCTGTGTTCGTGGCCGGCCAGGGGATTGCACAGGCACTCCACATGCTTGAGCTTGAACAGGTTGTCAAAGCACCCCTGGGCACAGGCGATGCAGTGAACGATCTCCTTTTCCCGGCCTGTTTTCGCCTTGACGGGCAGGTCCGGGTCGGCAATGAGGCTTCGCCCCATGGCCACCATGTCGCAGTACTCGTCTTCGATGAGTGTCCTGGCCGTTTCAGGGTCGTTGATCCGGTGGCTGGCAATCACCGGCACGGCCACACCCTCCCGGATGGTTCGGGCAAGGTAGGCAAAGGCCCCCCTGGGCACCTGGCTGACGATCTGGGGCACCCTTGCCTCGTGCCACCCCACGTTGATGCAGAGGGCGTCGGCAGGGCCCCGGGCGATCTCTTGGGCATAGGCCAACAGCTCTTTGGGATCATTGCCCCCGGGCATGAAATCGTTGCCGTTCATCCGGACAATCACGGGAAAGTCCTCTCCCACGGCGGTGCGGACGGCATTGGTTACCTCAAGGCCGAACCGCATGCGGTTCTCCAGGGAGCCGCCGTATTCATCGGTTCTCTGGTTGGTCAGGGGAGAGAGGAATTCACTGATCAGGTACCCGGTGCCGCTGAGGATCTCCACCGCGTCAAACCCGGCCTGTTTCACCCTTGCCGCCGCGGCGGCAAAGGCCGCCACAATGGCTTTGATCTCATGGGTTTCAAGGGGTTTCGGGGTCTCTTTGGTCAACCGTGAGGCGATGGCAGAGGGGGCAACGGGCTGTTTGCCGTCGAGGAAAAAGGAGAAGTTGTACCGTCCGGCATGGTTGAGCTGGACTGCGGACAGGGCGCCGTTGTCCCGGATGGCCCCGGCCAGGCGGGCAAGCCCAGGTATGAACCGGTCGTCGTGGGCCCCGATGTTCTGGGTGTTGCCGGAGAGTTCATCCACCGTGGCATACCCCACACAGATCATGCCGGGTCCCCCCCTGGCCCTGCGGGCATAGAAATCGACAATCTGGTCGGTGACCTCAAAGTTTTCGGCCATGCCAAGATGCATGGCCGGCATGTAAATCCGGTTGGGTATCTCCAGGTGGTTGATGCATATTGGTTCAAACAGAAGGTCTTTTTTCATCTCTTTCTCCTTTTTTTGCTGGTTTGGGTGTAATCCGGCTGGCAGACATGGGTGCGGATTCCATTGGCTGTTATTTATCGCCGCGATTCTTGAGACCCTTGAAGCCGATCAGCTCTTTCTGCAGGGTCCTGTCGATGACATAGGCCCGAAGTCCCCTGGCCATGCGGGTCAGCTCCAGGGTGAGGGCGGCGTTGTCGCCAAAGTCGAGATCCTGGGTGCAGCTCTCCCTGAGCCGGATCTCGGCAGCGACGATTTTTTTGGCAAATTCAGGGTAAAACCCCAGGGATTCAAGTTCCATGCCCCTCTCCATGCAGGACTTGAGCTGCCTGGCCAGTTCCAGGTCCTGGCCGTCAAACAGCTCTTTTTCAACGGGGATGATCAATTCCATGGCACAGAGGGATCTCACCTGTTCGACTGTCAGGCCGGCAGCGTTTGCAAAATCGGCCAGGGCCATTTTTTCCCCTGCGGCGGCAAAGAGCATGGACTGGAGCTCCAGCAGGGGGGAGACATCCCTCTCTTTTTCCATCTCCCGGATCAGCCCCTTGATGGCCGCCAGGGGCAGCCGGTGGGTGGACTGTATCTTTTTGATAAAGGCGATGCGGTCGATGCACAGGGGATGGTAATAGGCCATGTTGGGACTGGTCTTCACAGGTGTTGGCAGCAGCCCCTTTTTCGCGTAGAGGAGAATGGTGGATTTGGCAACCCCCGTGGCATCAACCAGCTCCTTCATTTTCAGCATGGGCCTCTGCTCTTCTGTTTTCGGTTTTGTGTCTGGGGGTTTCATGGTTTCTTTCAGCTGAGCCCTTTTGTCAATTTTGAAAAGTGTAATTCTGTACTTCACACTTTTCCACTGTAAACCGGTGACACCGGTTTGTCAAGGATCTTGATGGTGCCGGGATTTTCCATTCCTGAATGGAACCTTGCAGGCGCTTTTGTGTAGCAGTACAACGCCCATCGCTGTGGACTTTCTGAAGTACAGCTCAACGCCCCGCTGCCGGTGATCGACCGGGATTCCTCCCAGGCCGAGAATCTTGAAATAGGAAAATGATTGATCTTTTTTATCTTTCAATACAAGATAGATCTTTGTTGTCATTTTTAAGAGATCTTTTGGTTTTATCTGATCACATATGATATGTTTTCACAATTTCACTGATAAATGCCCATCTGCAGGTTACGGTAACCACTCACAGCCCCGTGATTTTAAACTATATAGAGGATGAGGTCGCCATTAAAGGCGTTGTTTATCTTTACAAAGATAAAAACGGAAAAACGCGGGCGGTTCGATTATTCGATATCCCCTCCATGCATAAAAAACTGACTGTCATGGGCCCGGGGGAGGTCTATGAAGATACATTGCTAAGCCAGCTTGACGATGAAATCATGATTCTCAGAGACGTTGGTAAAACCAGTAAAAAGGGGACTCGCTAAATGTTTCTTCTACTGAGCGGAGAAGGGCCCACAGATATTGGAGCATCAAATGAAAACCCGGGCCCCATGTCTAAGTTTGTTGATCATTGGATTTTACGGAGAAGTCACTATATGGAACCGGTCCAGTTCCAGGGAGATATCGCCATCATCGGAGATAAAGCGGTGTCTAAAACAGAAGGTCAGCAGAAAGAAAAACTTGTTCAACGGGTCAAGCAAGCGGGATTTGAGATGTTTATCCGAGCCAGTGCCTACACCTGGTTCAACAGATTTGTTGCTATCCGCTTCATGGAGCTCCATGATTTTCTGGATCATGGATACCGGGGTCTCAGTCGCCCAGATGGTTCCCCCCTTCCGGAAATTATCAACAATGCAGCAGATGCCGGTCTCCCCGGCCTGGACAGGGAAAAGCTGATCGAGCTTAAACTTGCCGGAGACAAGGACACAAAGCACTTCACAATAAATCAATATTTAATTTGACTCTGACCCCATTTATCATACCGTGGGGGATAAAAGCGGGGATGACGGGATAGTCTCCTGGATGGGTGAGTATTATCTGCCCTGCCTCCCCTATGCCAGCAATCCGGTCTGGGAGATAAAGTATTTTTCCAACCCCGTGG
>JAWOGI010000350.1:0-17501 GCA_046496975.1 Desulfobacteraceae bacterium
ACTGGCATGTTTGGACCGGTGGCCGGAAATATCCACCGCCGCCTCCTTCATCACTGCCACAGCATTGGGGTCGACGCCATGGGGTTCCACCCCGGCGGAAAACACCTCAATCACATCATTTTTAAGATACCGGGTCCACCCTTCGGCCATCTGGCTGCGGCACGCATTTCCCGTGCAGAGAAACAATATCTTTAATTTCTGATCACCCATCTGATTTCTCCTTATTTTTCAACGGGCAGCAGCTTTCTCCCCGCTGTTGCCGGCAAAGGTCTTCTTTTGACACCGCCATGATCCCGTCAAGAATCTCAAAATCCGCCTGCACATGTTCCGACTGGCGCAGCCGGGGCAGCAGCCAGTCCAGGATGTTGTCCATTCCGTCACCCCCCGCATCCAGGGCAAAATAGACCCACCGGGATTCCTTCCGGCTTTTTAAAAGCCCGGCAGTAACCAGAATACCCAGGTGCCTGGATGATGTGGCACCGGTAACCTGCAGCAGCTCCGTGATCTGGCAGGCACACAGCTCTTCATACTGCGTCAGTGCCACGAAAATCCTGAGCCGGTTTCGATCGGCCAGGGCCTTGAGTTTTAACAGGGTCTTATCCATCTTCCCTCTGGTTTGTTACTGGAAATATCAAGTGTTTGAAAGAAAATTCACCTGTTTGCTGAGTTGCTGCCAAATTAGCCAAACAGCTAAATATATACCGTTTTTTTTTCACCCGGTCAATACAAATCGTTCCGGCTATTTTTCCCCCATAACGGATAGCCTTTTCATATAACAAAAAAAAAGCTGCTCCCGGGAGGGAACAGCTTTTTTCAGCCTACGGTATCAGGGGAGGTGATTACAATCTTTCAAAAATCGCCGCAGCACCCATGCCGCCGCCGATGCACATGGAAACCACACCGTAGCGGCCGTTGACCTCTTTGAGGTTGGCAAGGCAGGTGGCCGTCAGTTTTGCGCCGGTACACCCCAGGGGGTGGCCCAGGGCGATGGCGCCGCCGTGGATGTTGATTTTGTCCATGAAATCGGCAAGGCCGATTTCTCTTATGGAGTAGAGGGCCTGAGAGGCAAAGGCCTCGTTGATTTCATAGATATCAATGTCATCGATGGTCATCCCTGCCTGGTCCAGCACCTTGGGGATGGCATAGCGGGGTCCCACGCCCATTTCGTCGGGATTGCACCCCACCGTGGTATAGGCGACCAGGCGGGCTATGGGTTTCAGCCCCAGCTCTTCGCATTTCTCTTTGGAAACGATGACGGTGGCCGCAGCCCCGTCGGTGGTCTGGGAGGAGTTGCCCGCCGTTACAGAGCCGTTGACGGCAAACACCGTGCGCAGCTTTCCAAGCTGCTCAGGGGTGGACTCCCGGATGCCGTCATCGGCATCAACGATGAACTGCTCTTGCTTGTAGGTACCGTCTTCCTGGAGCTGGTATCTGTATGCAGGGGTTGGCACAATTTCGGTAAACAATCCATTGTCCCGGGCCCTGGCCGCCTTTGCCTGGGAGTCGGCGGCAAACTTGTCCTGGTCTTCCCTGGAAACATTGTACCGGTTGGCCACATTTTCGGCGGTGATTCCCATGGAGGTGTACATCTCGGGGTATGTCCTGGAAAACTCGGGATGGGGTCTTGGCACATTGCCGCCCATGGGAACAAAGGTCATGGATTCCACACCGGCCCCGATGACCGCATCTGACCAGCCCATCTGGACCCGTGCCGATGCAAGGGCGATGGCTTCAAGGCCCGACGAGCAGAACCGGTTGACCGTGGCCCCGGAAACCTTGTCAGGAAAACCTGCCATTTTGGCGCAGACCCTGCCGATGTTCAGGCCCTGTTCTCCTTCGGGAAACGAGCAGCCGCACATGATGTCATCCAGATCATCACCGGTCAATCCCTCTGTTTTATCCACGGCACTCTTCAGGATGAATGAAAGGAGCTCTTCGGGTCTTGTCTCCTTGAAATGACCTTTTTTCTGCTTGCAGCCAGGGGTCCTGACTGATTGTACGATATATGCATCTCTCATTTTGAGAGCCCTCCTTGATTTAATGTCTCACGGTTTTGCCCCGGACTGCCCTGCAGATGCACGGGCAGTCTCCGGGAAAGTTGAGCCGGTTTCTCAAATTTAATTTCTAAGGGGTTTGCCGGTTTTGAGCATGTGGTCGATTCGTGCCACGGTTTTCTCTTCCCTGGTGAAATCGACAAACGCCTCCCTTTCAAGCTTGAGAATCGTCTCCTCGGGGATCTCGCTGTTCTTGTTCACATCCCCGCCGCTCATCACATAGGCAATGCGCTTGGCCAGGAAAGCATCGTGGTCGCTCATGAAATTACCGCACCGCATGTTGTAGATCTCACCGTTGACCATGCCCTGGCCGGCATTGCCCATCACCCGGAGGAGCTGTTTTGCAGGGGGGGCATAGGCATCGTCAACCATTTTCAGCACCTCTTTTTTGGCCTCGCCGATGAGGTTGTCCCGGTTGAAGACGATCCTGTCGGCCAGGCCGAGGTAGCCGTTGCCCACGGCCTGGGCCGCTGACATGGAAACCTTGGCCATGGCAACGTTCATGAAGGCCGGAATAAAGAGCTTTGCAAGATCCGTGTCCTTGGCAACACCGGCGGGCAGGGCGTTGATGAATTTCTTCCAGATGTTCATGGTACCGCCGCCGGCGGGCAGCAGCCCCACACCGATTTCGACCAGGCCCATGAAAAGCTCGGCATGGGCGACGATTCTATCCGCGCCAAGACAGGTTTCACACCCCCCGCCCAGGGTCATGCCATAGGGTGCGGCAACAACGGGAAAGGGAGCATATTTGGTACGCTGGATGCCGTCCTGGGCCTTTTTCAGGAAAGCGTCCATTTCAGCGTATTTCTTGTCATGACAGAGCTTGGAGACAAAAGAGAGATCAGCGCCGGCGGAGAAAGCGCCGGGCATTCCGCCGGCCTCGTTGCCGATGACCATGCCGGCGCCGTTGGCATCCACATAGTCCAGGGCCTGGTCTATGGAATCGACGATCTCACCGTTGATGGCGTTCATCTTGGTGTGAAACTCAACACAGAACACACCGTCGCCGATGTCCACAAGGCTTGCCGAACTGTTGGAAAACACCGTCTTGTTGTTGCCCTTGGCAGCTGCCAGGGAGACCATGGTGTCACTGACCGGTACGGGTTTGTACCCGGCCGATGCAAAATCGTAAAAATATCTGATCCCGTTTTCAAGCTTGTAAAAACAGCTGTTTCCCCCATCCACCATGGCCTTGACATTGGACGGCACTTCCAGGCCCTCTTTTTCCATCCTCTCGACGGCAACCTGAACCCCGACGGCATCCCATGCTTCAAAGGGGCCCATCTCAAAATTGTATCCCCATTTCATGGCGTTGTCGATCTCGATGATGGTATCGGAAATTTCAGGAATTCGGTTGGCAGCATACTGAAAGCTGTTGGCAAGGATCTTCCAGGCAAATTTTGCCCCCTTGTCGTCACCGTTGACAACACAACCGATCTTTTCCGCCAGGGTCTCTTTCTTCTTGGCCTCATCGAGGCAGGGGAAAGAGGGTCTGACAAGGTCTTCATACTCCAGGGTCTCCGGGTTGATCACCTTTCGGATTTTTTTCCACTCGGGGGTGAGGTCTGTTTTGTAAAACCCCGCCTTGGTTTTGTTGCCAAGGAGGTTCTTTTCGATCATCTGTTTGACAAAACCGGGGATGACAAAGGCGCTGCGCTGTTCGTCTTGAGGACAGAGATCATAGGAGTTCTGGCACACATGGGCCATGGTGTCAAGACCGACCAGGTCGGTGGTCTTGAAGATGGCTGTTTTGGGACGACCAAGGGCCGGGCCGAAGATGGCATCCACCTCGGGAACGGTGAGGCCGTCTTCCAGCATGGCCTGCATCACCTTGCCGATGCCCTGGACCCCGATTCTGTTGCCCACAAAATTGGGGGTGTCCTTTGCCCAGACAATGCCCTTGCCCAGGTGTTTTTCACCGAATTTCGCAACAAAATCGAGAACCTCGGGAAGGGTCTCTTCACCGGGGATCAGCTCGAGGAGGTGCATGTAACGGACAGGGTTGAAAAAATGGGTGCCCATGAAGTGCTCTCTGAACTCCCTGGAGAATCCCTCGGACATATCTTTCAGGGGGATGCCCGAGGTGTTGGAACTGATAACGGCACCGGGTTTTTTGATTTTTTCAATGCGTTTGAAAAGATCCCGTTTGATTTTGAGGTTTTCAACAACAACCTCAACAATCCAGTCACAATCGGCAAGCTTGTCAAAATCGTCCTCAAGGTTGCCCGTTTCGATCAAGGCGGCATCTTTTTTGGTCATAAAAAGAGACGGACTTGATGCAAGGGCAGCATCCATACCTGCTTTGACGATCCTGTTCCTTGCCGCCGGATCATTCTTCTCCTCATCCTTGAGATCAAAGGGAACAATGTCCAAAAGCAGTACGTCCACTCCAGCACCGGCAAGGAGGGCAGCGATACCGCCACCCATGATTCCAGAACCGATTACTGCAGCCTTTCTGATCTTTCTACTCATGACTTCCTCCTGAATATAGATTATGATTCATTGAATACACTATGAATGAATATTCATTTCTGATTACCAGAGTTTTTCCCGGAATGTCAAGGGTTTTTTTCAGAAAATCCCTTTTGGGGAAAAATATAATTGCCTTCCAATTTCAAAAGGTTATCTTTTCAGCACGTTTCACGGACCGTTTCGCCTCGCCGCTCCGGCGCAAAAACAAATAATATGAATGGATATTCATATCATCCTATCGGCGGGGATAAGGCTCGGGGGTATGGCCGGGAACCGCTGAATTGCCCTTGCCATTCCCGACAGGGTCTGGTAAATATAGTTTCTATTCTCCACCGGGCTGGTAGACCAACCAGCAGTTTGGGCCGGGGGTATGATCAAGCCCGGCAGGATTGACACGGGGTATCATCATCTTTATTAATTTAGGGAAAAGTCCATGGATCTAAAACAGTTTAGTGCACAACCGTCCAATGTTCTGAATATAGACTCAGCGGCACGCTTCATTGCCCTGCTTCAACGATCGTCCGGTGAAATCCCCTGGTATGAAGGGGGAAAAACTGACCCCTGGGATCTTGTGGAAGCGGCCATGGGGCTTACCATCGGAGGGTTTCACCGGGAATCCCGCCTTGCGTTTCAATGGATGGCCGACAACCAGAACGCCGACGGGTCCTGGTTTTCCTCCTACATCAACGGCAGGCCCAGGGACAGAACCCGTGAAACCAATATGTCCGCCTATATTGCCACCGGTGTTTTCCACACATGGCTTGTCAGAAAGGACCGCCCATTCCTCGAAGCCATGTGGCCCTGTGTGAAACGGGCCATGGATTTTGCCATCAGCCTCCAGACCGACCGGGGGGAGATCTTCTGGGCCAGGAGTCCCGACGGCGAGGTGGACCCCATGGCCCTGCTCACCGGGTGCAGCTCCATATACGTCAGCCTCAAATGCGCCAATGCCATTGCGGCCATTCTTGAAACCCGCCAGAAACCATGGGAAAAGGCCTTTGACAAGCTCGGGGCCTCCCTGAAAAACAGCCTCCACATCTACAACATCAGCAAATCCCGGTTCTCCATGTACTGGTTCTACCCGGTGCTTTCCGGAGCCCTTGGAGAGGAGGCTTCTGCCCGGAGAATCGAAAAGTACTGGAAAAAATACGTTGTCGAGGGCCAGGGGGTAAGATGTGTTTCCGACCGTCCCTGGATCACCATTGCCGAAACCAGTGAGCTTGTCATCGCCCTTGCCGCCATGGGCAATACAGAGCTTGCCGGAATCGTCTTTTCCTGGATCCAGGAGCGGGTGTACGAGGACAACACCTTCTGGTGCGGGTACACCTTTCCCGACATGGTGATATGGCCGGAGGAGAAGATCTCCTGGACCAACGGGGTTACCCTCATGGCCGCCGATATCCTCTACCGCCTGACCCCTGCTTCCAGGCTCTTCTGCCACGATGCCTGGGACGGCTTCCGGTTCAGGGGATAGAAACCATCATACGAAAAGATCACTTGCTTCTGTATGCATAAATCCAACATGATAGAAAGATAGAAACCATTATGCGAAAGGATCACCGCCCCTACTGGATAAAAAAGATCTGGTTCGGATGCCAGCGCTTTTACCTCTACCATTTCCTGGCCCCCCACCTGGACCGGCTTGGCAAAAATCCCTTTGTGGTCAAACCGTGGCACATCGAAATCTTCGGAGCTCCGGTGACAATCGGGGACAACATCACCCTCCTCGGCTCCTCGGACAAGAAAACCCGGCTGACGGTGTGGTCCGAGAAAAAAGAGATCCAGGGAATCGAAATCGGCGACCATGTGCTGATCTCCCCCGGTGTGAGGATCAGTGCGGCCAGCGCCATCACCATTGCGGACAACTGCATGCTCGCCAGCAATGTCTACATCACCGACTCGGACTGGCACGGGATTTACGACAGAAGCCTGCCCCCCCTGGATGTTTTTCCCGTCACCCTGGAGGAGAATGTCTGGATCGGCGACAGCGCCATCATATGCAAGGGGGTTACCATCGGCAGAAACAGCATCATCGGTGCAGGAGCCGTGGTCTCCTCCGATGTTCCAAAAAACGCTGTTGCCGCTGGAAACCCCGCCGGGATTGTCAAGCAGCTGGACCCGGAAAAGAAAATCACCACCCGCAAAGACCGCTTCTCAGACGCTGACACCATCAACATGCTCCTGGATGCCCAGGAGCATGACCTGCTGAAGAACAACACCTTTTTCGGATGGCTCAAGCAGCTGCTCTTTCCCACAAAAGAGGTGTAACTGCCATACCCCATCACAACTCCTCTTCGTCGTCCACAGCAAAAACGGGTCCCTTCTCCTGTATGGTTTCTGCAAGGGGCGTTACAACTGCTGGAACGTCCCGATCCGAGCCGGGCAGATACACGGTAAAGGTGGTGCCGATCTCTTTTTCACTGTCAACATCAATAAAGCCGCCGTGGTTCTTGACAATGCCGTAGGCCGAGGCCAGCCCCAGCCCGGTCCCTTTTGTCATGGCCCTTGTGGTAAAGAAGGGCTCGAAAATCCGCTGTTTGACCTTTTTGTCCATGCCTGAACCGGTGTCTGACACCGACAATTTTGCATACCGGCCCGGTGTGATCTCAAAGGGAAAGCCGTGGTCCTTGCCGATCAAGATGTTTTGGGTCTGCACATGGATAGTTCCCCCCTTTGGCATGGCATCACCGGCATTGATGTAGAGATTGAGAACCACCTGTTCGATCTGGGCCCTGTCAATGGTCACCGTGCAAAGCTCCCGGTGGTATTCCCGGGTGATGGTGATCCCCTTACGGGTCTGTTCAAACATCAGGGTCTGATTTTCGACAAGGCAGTTCAAATCCGCCGGCACGGGGTTGTACTGCCCGCCCCGGGCAAACCCCAGCAGCTGCTGTGTCAGGTATGATGCGTCTTTTACAGATTTTTCGATCCTCTCCAGGCGCTTGACATCGGGATGACCGGCCCCTTTGCCCATTTTCAGCAGTGAGCTGTTCCCCTGGATTCCCATGAGGATATTGTTGAAATTGTGGGCAATGCCACCGGCAAGGGTGCCCACGGTTTTCATGCGCTGGGCCTGGACCAGGCTGGCTTCAAGCTTTTTCTGTTCGGTGATGTCCCGCACCCATATCATGAAAAGCTCCACATTGTTGTCCTCATCCAGCAAAGGAGTGGTGATGATGCGCTGCCAGCGGCCGTCGGAGAGTTTCTCTTCTGTTTCGTGCTCTTTTCGGGTCTTAAAAACGATTTTTGCCCGGCAGTCTTCACACCTGGTTTCCCTGTCGTAGTAGGCCTTGTAACATTTGACCCTGAAGCGTCTCTTGTCCGGGGCAAGGTCGGCAACACCTCTGAAGTTGCTGTAAACAATGTTCATGTCCGGATCCTGGATGGTGATCATGTCGGGGATGGCATCGAGCATTTTCTGGAACTGCCGGGCCGACTCCCTCACTTTTTTTTCCGCTGCTTTCCGGGCGGCAATGTCCTTGACAAGCTCCTGTTTGGTGCTGCGAAGCTCTTCTTCTTTTTTCGTTCTCCGGACCACCTCCGCTTCCAGTTGATCCCGGGAGACGGTTATTTTATCAAGCTGCCCGGCCATTGCGTTAAATGACTGGGCAAGCAGGCCAAATTCGTCCCTGGACTGAACGGGTATCCGGGTGCCGAAATCGCCTTCGCCGATGGTTTCCGCCCCCCTGGCCAGAAAGATCAAGGGCCTGGTAAGGAAACGGGTTAAAACAAACAACACCACTGACACAGCCAGCAGGCCGACCAGTGCCGACGCCATAGAGAGGGACCTGATCCGGCGGGCAGGCCCGTAAAAATCCTCTTTTGGATCCGTGGCAAACACGAACCACTCCCACGGTTCAAAATAGTCATACACGGCAAGGTTCTCTTTGCCCTGGAAACGGAACTCAAGGCGGTTTCCGGCCTGTTTTACCCTGGAGAACCAGCTGCTGGAACTGACATCCCTGCCAAGGAGGGATTTGTCCGGGTGAACCGTGACAATGCCCCGGGCGTCGACAGCGAAAAAATACCCCTTTCTGCCAAAGGTGATGGAAGCCATGGTCTTGTCAGCGTCCAGCTGGGCCTTGGCGACGCTGGCTGAAATCTTGTCCAGACGGTAGCGTTTCAGGCTGTTCTCCTGTTCTGCCAGCATGGCCATTGCCCGGGAGAGCCTGGCGTTGAGCCAGGTCTCGGCAAGGTCGTTGAGGGCGTTGCCGGAGATGTGGTAGGTTGCCGCGGTAACGCTGAAGAGCAGCACAAACACCACGGGAAGGACGGTGAGCATTATTTTTGTGTAGATTTTCAAAAATTCCCCTCTGTAACG
Organism: Desulfobacteraceae bacterium; assembly: GCA_046496975.1. GTDB lineage: Bacteria > Desulfobacterota > Desulfobacteria > Desulfobacterales > Desulfobacteraceae > DATFJZ01. Next base: position 8,848 of record JAWOGI010000350.1, read on the forward strand.
ATCCTGGTTTTTTCGGTGAACTGGGGATACAGCGCCATGGTGGCAACCAGCTCATGCCCGTAATCCACCCCGACCCTTCTGGCGTAGCACTGTTTGGTCACCATAACGGGATAGGCCGCCATGTCATTGAGAATCCTGATCTGGGCGTGCTGCCACAGATCGATCTGCCGTTGAGGGGAGACGGCCAGGCGGGCATCTTCAATGAGGCGGTCCACCTCTGTGTAGTGGGAAAAATTGGTGTCCGGCACGGCGCCGGAGACCACAACGGCATTGGAGTGGAAGAACCGGCTCAAATAACGATCGGCATTGGGCCGCCACGCCACATAGATCACAATGGGCTTTGGCGCCTGCCGGATCTCCCGGTGCATGGCGGCGTGGGGTTTCACCTGGATACGGCATCGGATGCCGATGGGGCCAAACTGATCGCACATGGATCGATAGCAGCTGAGATAGAGGCGCTTTTCCGAACTGACAAGGTCCAGGACAAACCCGTCGGGATACCCCGCCTCCCTGAGCAGAGCCCTGGCTTTTTCACGGTTTTTCGTGTACGTCAGATCCGTTGCGGCCCGGGCCTCTTTTTCTGTCAATCCTCCGGGCAGCAGCCCCGCCGGTACTGGTGAGCAGACCTTTTCAACCAGTCGATGGTGGGAGGTGTCCAGAAAGGTTTTTCGGCTCAACGCCCAGGCAATGGCCCGGCGCACCCGGGGATCGTCCAAGGGTGGCATATCGGTGTTCAGGTGAATGGTTACGACCTCGCCGGCACCATGGAAATCCAGCCGGATATCCGGTGTCTGTTCTATCTTTTCGATCCACCCCTCTTGACCGCTTCCCATGATCACATGGAATTTTCCGCTTTTCAGCCCTTGTTCACGCTCCTGGATGCCCGGGGCAAAAAAGAGTTCCACCCCCTTCAACAGCGGGGCTCCCCTGAAATAGGTGTCATGGGCCCTGAGGATGATTTTTTTTCCCGGCATGTGCTGCTGGAAAACAAAGGGGCCTGTGCCCACGGGGTGCTTGTTGAACTTTTCATACCCCATGGCCTGGACGGCCTGCCTGCTGACGATGAACCCGCCGGCATAATCGCTGAACTTCGGAAAAAAAAGCGCCCCGGAGATGGGCTGGTCCAGGACGATTTCAACTGTGTAGCGCTCCTTTTGCCGGAAACTCATGCCGGAATAGTCTCCGCTGTAGGCGCTGTGGTTTTTGTCGGCTGATTTTTCCAGGGAGAAGACAACGTCGGCAGCGGTGAGTTCATGGGCCGGGATACCGGGGGCAGAATGGAACATCACCCCCTGGCGCAAGGCAACGGTCCAGACCTGTTTGCTGTCGATGATCTCAAACCGGGGCATGCCGGCGGCCAGGTCGGGCTCAATTTGGGGCGCCCTGCCCGGCTTGTACCGGAACAGTCCGTTAAATACCATGTCGGCAAGGGCCCGGTCCTGGGAGCCGGCGGCAAAATGGGGATCAAGGTTGTCTGCAGAGCTGACATGGACGGCAAATTTCAGCACCTGCCTGGCATCCGGTTTTTTCAGGGCTTTTTTCCCTGGTTCCCGGTCCGCCGGTATCCCCATCCCGCCGTTTTCAGGGGCAGCAGCGGCTTGGTCAGAAACAGATCCCGGCAACAAGAAAGATGAAAAAAGAAAAAAAAGCACCAGTGCCAAAAAAATACGGTTTAATGTCATGCGCCCCTCTTTTGCTGACTTTCTTTTTTATAAACAAGCCGTCAGCCTTCAGCCTTCAGTACTCAGTACTTAATACTTAATACTCAATTATCTGCTTCCAGTAAATCCCTGATAGTTACTGCTGACCCCTCCCCAGTATGGCCGATGTTATGACCAGGCCTTTCGGACCAGATAACGATCAAGTCCCAAAAAGTATACTATTCATATTTATGGAAATATCTCAATGCCTATAACTATGTATTTTGAATAACGGCCATGAGCAGCATGCTCACAACAAGCGATGAAAGCCGAATTAGAGGCAGCCGGCACACTATTTTTTTCCTATTTTGCTGAGAAAATGCCTCCGCCGCAGGGCGTAAAGCTCCTTCTCCTCCTTGACAAGGTAGTAGTATTCCCTGTTTTCATCGTCAAAACACTGGTAAAGTGCCGTGTAATCCTCCTGGTCTTCAACATCGCAGACCCGTTCCACATCATCGTTAAACCTGGTGCAGACATCGACCCAGTTTTCCGTTTTGGCATCTTTTTTCACTGCAATGGTTTTGGATGTCTTATCGAATTCCGCTTCAATGGATTTCATGGTTTGCCTCCGGTTTTTTCTGGATAACGATTTATCAAATCCTGCAAAAACTTCAGCCCCGGCGAAGGACCCCATCAGCTGGTCAGTTTCACACAGTGCCACGTTACAGCTTAGCAAATTCCGTCATATCGTGTAAACTGATTTCAAAAACAGATTGCTTTTTTTCCCGGATAGATGTATTTAAGTGCCTCAATTCTCAAAAGATAGTGAGGCGACATGAAGTTTGAAAAGTACCATATTTCACAGGAAATAAAAGACAATCTCTCCCGGCAGGGGTTTAAGAAACCCACAGACATCCAGTTTAAAGCCATTCCCTCCATCATGAAGGGGGAGGATGTCCTGGCCGTGGCCCAGACAGGAACCGGCAAGACGGCGGCCTTTGCCATTCCCGTCATTGACAGAATCCACAAAAAAAAGAGCAGCCGGCGCTCCCGGGGCATTCAATGCATTGTCATGGTCCCCACCCGGGAGCTGGCCCAGCAGATCGGCGAGGTGTTTACATGGCTTGGAGACCATACCCGGGTCAAAACCTTCTCCCTTTTCGGGGGGGTTGAGCAGAACTTTCAGATCAAAAAACTCCAGCACGGCATTGATGTCCTTATCACCACTCCGGGGCGTATGTTTGACCTTATCAACCAGGGCCATATCCAGCTGGAGAGCGTTGAGACCCTGATCCTTGACGAGGCGGACCGCATGCTGGACCCCAACTTTATCCGGGACATCAAGTTTGTCAAGTCCATGCTGGTCCAAAAACATCAGACCCTTTTCTTTTCCGCCACCATCGGCAAGGAGATCAAAAAGCTGGCCTTTTCCCAGGTGAAAAGCTCTGCCATCCGCATTCAGCTTTCGCCCAAAGACCCGGTGTCAAAGAATGTCTCCCATTTTGTCATGTTCGTAAATATGGATGACAAACGATTTTTCCTGGAACGGTTTATCAATGACCACCCGGAGAGCAGGATCATCGTCTTTGTCAGAACCAGGGTTCGTGCGGAAAGGGTGGCAAAGGCCATGGAACGGGTGGGCATTGCCGCCATGACCATCCACGGGGAAAAGGAGCAGGAGGAAAGATCCGCCGCGATGAAGGCCTTCCGGCAGGGCCAGTGCAATATCCTCATTGCAACGGACATCAGCGCCAGGGGTATTGACATTCCAGGTGTCGACTATGTTGTCAACTACGATCTCCCTGAAATTGCCGAAAATTATGTGCACCGGGTGGGAAGAACCGGCCGGGCGTTCAACAAGGGGGACGCCGTCTCTTTCTGCGGTGAGAATGAAAAAGAGCTCCTTGAGGCAGTACAGCAGCTGCTGGAGAAAAATATCGACGTGATCCCTCTTCATAAAAAGGAGTATGCCAGAACCATCGAGCTTCCAGAGGAGACAAGCTCACTTGATGCGCTTCTTGATGCCCATGGCCTGGATGGAGAGAAAAAAGGGGAAAAAAAAGGAAAGAAGAAGAACAGACGAAAAAAATAACCGGGGGGCCGCCCTGCCTCATACAGGAGTCACAGCCTTTCCAGGACTATTGCCTTGTCAGCCGCAGGTCCTGTACAATGGCATTGTAATTTGACCTGTAGGGATTGATGTCCAGCCCCCCCCGTCTGGTGAACCTGGCATAGACAAGCAGCCGTTCCGGGGAGCAGCGGTTGAAGAGGTCCATGAACACCTGTTCCACACAGTTTTCATGGAACCCTGTGTGGTTTCGAAACGAGATCAGATATTTCAGCAGCCCCTTGTGGTCGATCTTATTTCCCCGGTATTCCACCATGATACTGGCCCAGTCCGGCTGAGCGGTAACAGGGCAGTTGGTTCTCATCAGATTGGAATAGACCTGTTCTTTGACTTTTTTCTTGTGAACCGTGAGCAGGTCCGGGGTCATCTGGTAACGGTCAATGGCGACATCCAGGTTGTCCAGGCAGACACCCGGGCACACAGCAAATTTCTCATTGGAAAACTGTTCAGGCACCAGCAGAGAGACATCCACCCTTGCCTTGGATATTTCAGAGAGATCCTTTTCAATGGTTTCCTTTACCTGCCGAAGGGAGCCGAAACGGGTCTGGTTAAAGGAGTTGAGGTAGAGTTTCACCGATTTGGATTCAATGATATTTTCACTGTCAGAGGGAAAAATAAACCTTGCCAGGGCAATTTGGGGTTTGCCTTTGGGGTTGAGCCAGGAGAGCTCATAACAGTTCCATATATCTTTCCCTGTAAAGGGGGAAGGGATTGCCCCGATTGCCTTTCTCGGTCCTTTTCTGGAAACAGGAAACAGATGAGAGGGGTCATAGGTAAGGCTGTGACCTTTCTGTTGCCCAAGGGGACTGCCGCTTTTGCCGTTTGTCATGCCTCGCCTCTTTTTACCAATTCCATGCGTTGCCTTTACCCTCCGTTTCTTGACCTGGCTCTTTTCGGGCTTGGTCATAACATCGGCCACTCGTCACATTTGTCGGGCCAACGGGGTCAGGCTTTTGTTATTGACGTTATCGGACAAAAAAGCACAATCAAACCATAAAGTACACGATAATGTTAATAACGAAAGCCTGACCCCACCCCAGGATGGCCGATGTTATGACCAAGCCCCTCTGTTCCATTACCGGGGGTTATGATCGAGACGGCACTGACAGGGTTCAAGACCGCCCTGACAGGATTTACCAAGACCGCCCTGACAGGATTTACAGGGCTTGTTCAGTCTGTAATAGAATTGGCTATTGTACTACACAGCCGTAGGGGAATCAACAAAAAAAGCAGAACCTGGAGCAATTTCGATTTTGGCTCTCTCCAAACACAATGGTGCAGGCCTGCTGCCGGCTGGACCTTTATCACCATCTGGATAAAAGTCTTTCCTGCCGGTCGGGGACATGATACGGTGTACCAGCTTTGTAAGGGAGCTTGAAAGGTGCCGTTGACCATTTCTCAAGAGGAGTCTATGATATCAGATGTGATCACCCCCTATTTCAGGCGAAACAAGAAGAATATAACCGTGGGGATACTGTTTCTCATTGTTGTTGACTTTTTTCAGATCGCCATTCCCTGGATGGTGAAATCCGCCATCAACGCCCTCTCTTTTGATCAACCCGACCTCTACCTGATTGGCAAATACGCCTCTGCCATTGTTCTGGCAGGAGGGATAATTGCCGTGCTGCGGTATTGGTGGCGGATCCTTCTCATGGGAACGGCAAGGCGCATGGAAAGGGGACTGAGGGAAGATCTCTTCGCCCATGTTCTCAAACTGGATGCCAGATACTACGACAGGATCAAGACAGGGGATCTCATGGCCCACGCCACCAGCGACATCAACCATATCCGCCTTGCCTTCGGCATCGGCATGATTGCCCTTACCGATGCGTTTTTCCTCGGCGGGGCCATCATCGCCTTTATGCTCTATATGAACACAAAACTCGCCCTGCTGGCCCTAAGCCCCATGCCCCTGCTGATCCTGACGGCCAAAAGCCTTGGAAAGCGCATGCACAGCCTCCACTCCATTGCCCAGGAGTCCTACTCGGCGCTCACAGAGCTTATCCGGGAGAGCTTTTACGGCATCCGGATTTTAAAGGTTTACAACTATGAAACCATTGTGGGCAACAAAGCCGCCGACGCTTCCCGGAACTATTTTGAGAAAAATTTCAAACGGGCCATGGTAACGGCTTTGATAAAACCCCTGATGGTTTTCTTTCTCAATCTCTCCATGTTTATCATCATCTTCTACGGCGGTTTCCTCGTCATGGAGGACCGTCTGTCTCCAGGCGAGCTTGTGGCCTTTCTACAGTACATGTGGCTTCTGGCCTGGCCCATGATCGCCATCGGGTGGATGATCAACCTTGTCCAGAGGGGGCTGGCCTCCCTTAAACGCATCGAAACCGTGATCAATACCGTGCCCGGCGTGGAAAACCATGCAGAGGCCGATGCCCTTACCGCCCCTGTCAGATCCATTAAATTCCAAGGGGTGTCGTTTTCCTACGGCTCCCTCGACAACGGTGTCAACGGCAATGCCCTCAACGACGTCTTTCTCTCCGTGCCGGCGGGCAGGTTCGTCGGCATCACGGGCCCTCCGGGAAGCGGAAAAACAAGCCTGGTCCAGCTGTTTCCCAGACTTTACGACCCCTGCTCCGGGAAAATCCTCTTCAACGGCCGGGACATGAAAGAGAGCCGGCTGGAATCGGTAAGAAGCAAAATCGCCTTCATGCCCCAGGAGGCGTTTCTCTTTTCCGGAACCATCAGAGAGAACATTGTCATGGGAAGAAATGTTTCCGAAGAACAGCTCCTGGATGTTATCAAACTGGCCCAGCTTGAAACCACCCTTGACCAGATGCCCGCCGGGCTTGAAACCCTGGTGGGGGAAAGGGGTGTCACCCTTTCCGGCGGCCAGAAGCAGAGAATCGCCCTTGCCCGAACCCTGGTCCAGGACAGGGAGATCATCATCCTGGATGATCCGGTAAGCCAGGTGGATACGGACACGGCATCGGAGATCATCAAGGGCCTGGCCGGATTGAAGAACAAGAGAACCATGGTCATTGTCTCCCACAGGATTTCAGCCCTTACCGCCTGTGACACCATTTACGTATTAAGAGAGGGCACCGTTGAAGACCAGGGAAGTCATGACCTTTTGATGGAGAAAAACAGGTTTTACCGAAACGCCCACGCCCTCCAGCTCTAACGAATAGAGTTCACCGGAATCAGGGGTTCGGCACTTTTGGGGCTTGGTCATAACATCGGCCGCTCGTCACATTTGGCGTGCCAACGGGGTCAGGTTTTTGTTATTGACGTTATCGGACAGAAAAGCACAATCAAACCACAAAGCACACGATAATGTTAATAACGAAAGCCTGACCCCACCCCAAGATGGCCGATGGTATGACCAAGCCCATAGTCGGGTAGCCGGGGGTTTTAATCCCCCAGCCCCCACAACATCCTGCATGCAATTCCTTCAAGGCTCATATTGTCAAGTATTTTCCGGAAAATACTTGACAAAATAGTGCTGACGCCCTATCATTTCAGTCAAATCTATTGATCGGGTAAAAATATGAAAATATCAAAAAAAATAAAAGAAACTATAAATAAGTTGCCGGCAGGTACAACCTTCAAATATCGGGAGCTTGACATCTCAAATAATGAGTATGGTGCCGCCACCAAAACAATAGAAAGGCTGATCGCAGAAAAAACAATCAAACGGATATCAACCGGCGTTTTTTATAAACCCGAAAAAACAGTATTTGGTGAATTGAAACCAGGCGAAGAGAATCTGCTTCGTCCCTATCTATTTATCGGGAACAATAGGATTGCTTATATAACAGGAACAGCATTATATAACAGGATGGGGTTGACCTCTCAAGTTCCCAAAGATATAAAAGTAGCAAGCAAGGTCAAAGAAATCCGTACCCGGATCGGGAATATAAACGTCAGACGGGTCAAAAGTTATATTGACGTTACAAGTATGAATTACCACCTATTGGAAATTCTTGATGCAATAAAAGATTTCAAACAGATACCGGATCTGGATAGAAAAGCTGCAATAAAATTATTGATTGCGGCTATTACATCATTAAAAAAGAAGGATCTTTTACGGCTTCTTCAATATGTAAACGAATATCCGCCCCGGACACGGGCCTTTTTAGGGGCATTACTTGAAAAAATTAACATGGATTTGGACCTGGACTATTTAAAACAAAGCTTGAATCCGCTGACGGAATATAAATTGGGAATAATACCGGATATACTGTCAACAGCAGAGAAATGGAATATAAAATAGTGAGACTGCACCAAAACAAAGACCTTTTCAGGAATGCAGTTTTAGCGGCCTCCCAGCGGTTTGGCATTCCAGAAATCTATATTGAAAAAGATTATTGGGTCACTCTGGTGCTAAATAAAATATTCCATTCAGATATGACAGATCAAATCGTCTTCAAAGGAGGAACCTGCCTTTCAAAGTGTCATCAAATCATTCAAAGATTTTCAGAAGATATTGACCTGGTTATATTTCAAAATGAAAATGAAAAAGATAACCAACTGAAAAAGAAAATTCGGCAGATCAGCAAAATAGTTGAAGAGATATTACCTGAAATCCCTGTGGAAGGTTTAACCAACAAAAAGGGAAATATCAGGAAAACGGTTCATCAATACGACAAGTGTTTTGACGGTAACTTTGGGCAGGCAAGAGAACAATTGATACTTGAGACCACTTGGCTTGGGAATTATGAACCTTTTACAATTGAAAACGTTGGCAGTTATATTCTGGATCTTATGCACCAGACAGGACAGGAAACATTGATCCAAGAATATGGTCTTCAGTCATTCAAAGTTCAGTCGTTAAGCATCGAACGAACATTTTGTGAAAAAATAATGAGCTTGGTCCGCTTTTCACGAATGGATGAGCCATATCCAGCCCTATCAGATAAAATCAGGCA
>JAWOGI010000011.1:0-9973 GCA_046496975.1 Desulfobacteraceae bacterium
CAATGTCACCGGGCTTTTCCACGACATGTGGGGGTTCCCCTCGAACAATCCCAAAATTGTCAACGAGCTCCTCCACCATATAAACGACAAGATCGAAAACAATGTCCAGGCCATTACCCGGTACAAGGAGTATTTCCTGGACGATGCCGAATATGTTTTCATCTCCTTTGGCTCTTCCGCCCGTTCGGCCATTCATCTGGCCAAGAACCGGAGGGCAAGGGGGGAAAAACTTGGTGTGCTTGAGCTTCAGTCCCTGTGGCCGTTTCCTTCGGCCCTTGTCAGGGAGAAATGCGCAAATGCCAAGGCGGTTATTGTTGTGGAGATGAACATGGGGCAGGTGGTAAAACAGGTGAAATCCGCCGTTGAAAGGCCGGATGACGTTTTTCTTGCCAACCGGATCGATGGTGAACTGATAACCCCGACCAATATCAAGACGCTTCTCCGGGTTATCCAGGGAAGGGGGGTATAAAATGAGTGTAAAAGATTATATCAGAGAGCGGTTTTTCCCGCAGATGTGGTGTCCGGGGTGCGGACACGGAATTGTGCTGAACTCACTGCTGCGGGCCGTTGAACAGCTGGAACTGGACAAGAACGACATGGTCATGACCTCGGGTATCGGCTGTTCGGCCAGGATTTCCGGTTATGTGGATTTTCATACCCTGCACACCATCCACGGCAGAGCACTTGCATTTGCAACGGGGCTCAAGCTGAGCAAACCCAAGCTCAATGTGCTTGTCCCCATGGGTGACGGGGATGCCCTGGCCATCGGGGGAAACCATTTTATCCATGCCGCCCGGCGAAACATCGATATTACCGCCATTGTGATGAACAACAGGATATACGGCATGACAGGGGGGCAGTTCTCCCCCTTGACCGGGTATGACCAGAAAGCCAGCACTGCCCCCTATGCCACCATCGACCAGTCCTTTGATGTTGTTGAGATTTCAAAGGCCGCAGGAGCTTCCTTTGTCGCCAGAACAACGGCCTACCATGCCATCGAAGCGGTTGATCTTCTGAAAAAGGCCATCTCCCATAAGGGGTTTTCCGTGGTGGAGATTCTTTCCCAGTGCCCCACCCATTTCGGCAGGAGAAACAAACAGGGCGATGCCTCTTCCATGCTCGAACTTTACAAAAAGAACAGTGCAAAACTCGGATCAAAGGCTCTGGAAAACAACCCTGAGTTGATTGCCAGGGGGGTGTTTGTGGAAAACGATACACCCGAGTACTGCAGAGAGTATGAGAAAATTATTCAAAGAGCAACAAAGGGGAAAGCATCATGAAACGAACCAGACTGGTCTTTTCAGGTTCCGGCGGCCAGGGGGTCATTACGGCAGCCATTATCCTGGCAGAAGCTGCCGTGATACACGAGGGGATGAACGCAATTCAGTCCCAGAGTTACGGCGCCGCCGCCAGGGGGGGGTCAACGCGAAGCGATATTATCCTGTCCGACTCAGAGATCAATTTCCCCGAAGTTGTCCAGCCCAATATCCTGGTCTGCCTGACCCAGGAAGCGTACACCAAATTTTCTTCCATTGTCAGGCCTGGCGGGATTCTGCTGACAGATCCGCGGTTTGTTGAAACCTTTAAGAAGGTGGATGCAAGACAGGTGGAGCTGCCCATGTACGACCAGGTGATGGAGAGAATCGGTAAACCCATCGTGTTCAATATCTGCATGCTCGGCACCCTTGTCGGCTATTCCGGGCTTTTAAAACCGGAATCGATCATGAACGTTTTAAAAACGAGAATCCCCAAGGATTTCATCGAAATGAACAAAACCGCCCTGGAACTTGGAATGACCATGGGAGCACAGGAGGCGGGGTGATGGGAATGGGGGAAAGGAGGTTATGCTCTCCCCTCTTTCAAGATTGTTTGCCTGGCTTTTCTCGCTGTTGGGCTTGGTCCATGTTATGACCAAGCCCTCACTGTTCGTATCAGATTTGCGGTTTCTATATCCCTGCTGAAGGAAAAATCTCTTCTATTTTCATCTCCTTGATACGTTTTATGCACTCTTTGACAGCCTCCTGTTCATTTTCTCCTGTTCCCTGGTGCTCGGGCTTTGCAATGATATTGACGAGGTTGGGCACGGCCACAAACTTTGCCGCAAGGTTGCCCTGGATCGCCTGGTGCACATCAATGTAGATCATCCTTCCGTCTCTGATGAGGTTGTACCGGGAAACACTGGTAAATATGTCGTCTTCGTGCAGCTCAAGCATTTTCTTTCCCCTCTGTTTTTAATCCAACCTTCGGGCGACGTGTCCACGGCGTCCTGAAACGTCAATTGTCAAGGTTGCGTTGTTTTATCCTTTTCACACGCTTTCCTCTGTCTACCATTTTTCAAGGCCGGTGATCAACAAAAAAAGAGGCGTTGCCCGGCAGGGGTGGGGTCAGGCTTTCGTTATTAACATTATCGTGTGCTTTATGGTTTGAATGTGCTGTTCTGTCCGATAACGTCAATAACAAAAGCCTGACCCCGTTGGCCCGCCAAATGTGACAAGTGGCCGATGTTATGACCAAGCCCTAAATGAAGGATGCCGGTATTGGCTTCGCTTTTTTTCAAATGGTGTGATACAAGGAGTTGCAGTGCTAAAATTAACTTAAAACAGACCAGGCTTTTTTATGAACAGTGATCATTTGAACAAAGAGCAGCAGCGGCTTGTGGCAGACTGGGAGACCCTCCAGAGGATATTCATAAGACCCGAGGATGACGAGTGCAAAAGAACCCTTGTCAAATACATGGAGCAGATTCTTTTCGGACTTAACGATTTTTTAAATACCCATGTGGGGGTTACCGAAGAGATTTCCCTGCTGGATCTTACCCGGCGGTTCAAGGCGACCCGGATCTGTGACCATCCCGAAAAAAAACTCGCCGATGTTATTTCCGATATTATCAATGAACTGGCCCCCAAAGCGGTGAATGTGGCTTCCCCGTATTTTATAGGGCACATGACAGCGGCCATCCCCTTTTTTATGGTCCATTTAAAGGCCATTGTGGCGGCCTTGAATCAGAATGTCATAAAACTGGAAACCTCAAAGGTGCTGTCGGTGCTGGAAAGACAGGTGCTTGCCAAGATTCACCGGTTGATCTTCGATCAGGGGGAGTCGTTTTACCAGCGCCATGTCCAGAGCACTGACACCACCCTGGGGGCCTTTACAACCGGCGGGACAACGGCCAACCTTACGGCTTTGTGGGTTGCCAGGAACAAGCTGTTTCCCCCGTCCAGGGGCTTTCCGGGAATTGAAGCCCAGGGCCTTTTTGCTGCCTTGAAAGCCCACGACCTTGAACGGGTGGTGGTGCTGGTTTCCCGACGGGGGCACTATTCGTTGAAAAAGGCCGGCGGGATACTCGGAATTGGCAGCGACAATGTTATTCCCGTTGATGTGGATCAACACCATAGGATCGATTTGAAGAAGCTTAATAATCTGATCGGAAAGTTGAAAAAAACGGGCAACACCGCTATTGCCGCCGTTGTAGGAATAGCGGGAAGCACCGAGACAGGCAGTGTGGATCCCCTGGAAGCCCTGGCCGATCTCTGTGAGACCCATGGCATCCATTTTCACGTTGATTCTGCCTGGGGCGGGCCTGTGCTCTTTTCCCGACGATACGCCCCTCTCTTGAAGGGGATTCGGCGGGCGGACTCGGTTGCCATGGACGGTCACAAACAGTTCTACCTGCCCATGACAAGCGGAATGGTCTATTTCAGGGACCCGGAAGCCATGGAACAGGTGGCCTACTATTCCAATTATGTGAACCGACGGGGCAGTGTTGACCTGGGCATTAAATCCCTTGAAGGATCAAGGGAGGCGAGTTCCCTGATTCTGGACAGCGCCCTGAAGATCATGGGGCGGCAGGGGTACGCCCTGATGATTGACCACGGCATTGAAACGGCCAGGGGGTTTGCCGACCAGATCAGACAAAGAGATTTGTTTGAGGTGGTAACCCAGCCGGAGCTTAACATTCTCACCTACCGCGTCCTCCCTCCACCACTGAAAAAGAGGCTTGCATCGGCAGGTTGCGAAGAGAAGGCGGACATCAACCGGCAGCTGAACCGTATCAACACCGTAATCCAGCGAAAACAGCGGGAGGCGGGAAAGAGTTTTGTCTCCAGGACCAGTCTGCGCACAAACCCCGATGAGGTTCAGATGGCTGTGGTGTTTCGATCGGTTCTGATGAACCCCATGACAGACCAGGCCGTTCTTGAAGAGATTCTCGATGAGCAGGAGGCGCTTTACCGAACTCATTTCTGTTTCTGACCATTTGCGAATCTTTCCGGCCTTGCCCGAAAAAAGCCAGGGAAGTTCTATCAGAACTTTGGCCTGCCCCTCTTTGTGGCCATGGGGTTATGTTTCCAGGGAAAGGTTATCTTTCAACCGGGGTGATGACAATGGTTACCCGCCGGTTTTCAGCAGCATTGGATGAGATGGGCTGTGATTCGCCAAATCCCATGGTTTGGATTCTAACCGGGTCAACTCCCCGCTGTACAAGGGCATTTTTCACTGCCCCGGCCCGTTTTTGGGACAATTCCAGGTTGTACTGCTCTGAACCGCTGGCATCGGTGTGCCCTTCCACCGTTATCCGGGTGCCGGGATAGTCGTTGAGTACCCGGGAGACTCTGCCGATCTCGGAATAGGCTCCGGGTTTGAGAACCGCTGAATTGATATCAAAGAGCATCTTGGATTGGAATGTTGCCCTGAGAACGTTCTGGCTTCTCATGACGCTTGTGCTCTGGGAGGAGGCAACGGCATTTCTCAAATCGGCCTCCTGTTTGTCCATATAGGCACCGATGCGGTTTCCTGTAATGCCGCCCAGTGCCGCGCCAATGCCGGCCCCAATGGCAGTGCTTTCCGAGTCTTTGCCGATGACCTGGCCCAGGACAGCCCCTAATCCCGCACCAACAAGGGTTCCCTCTTTTGTCTTTCTTTCGGTGTTTGTTGTGCCGGCACAGGATATGACAAAAACGGCCAGGCAGGCGGTGATGAAAATGCGGGTGAACTGTTTCATGGTGTTCTCCTTTGGGGAGCGTATCCCCTTAATGGTTACTAATGTATCTGTAAAAAATGCATCCGCCAACCTTGCAAAGGTCTTCGACTTGGCACTTCCCACGGCTTTTTCTTCGTTACAACCCCCATTTTACTGTCACCCGGGGTAAATATCAACAAAATTCTACTGTCTGGTTCTCTCGGACCTGGCCAGGCCACGGGGCAGAAGCTTGCCGGCGGCAAATCTGGCTGCTTTACAAATCAGCGCTTCTGATTTATGATAGAACCCAGCATTATGGTTGTTTTTTTATGTGAAAGCCGTCAGCCCAGCAATTCTAATTATGTGAGGGGTCAGGCCTGCGTTATTGTCATTAGGGAAGATCCCTTATCTTCCCTAATCCAGTATAATCCCAAAAACGCCGTAGATAATGACAATAACGCAGGCCTGACCCCGTTGGTCCCCGTTGGTCCCCAAAACCCACTAATTACAAATTTTCACTGCTGACTGCTGACGGCTGATGACTTTCAAGGAGGAAAAAACGATGGCGTTATTCGATCTGATAAAAAGCAACAGGAGTTGCAGGCGGTTTCATCAGAACATTAAAATGGAACCTGAATTTTTAAGATATCTTGTTGACCATGCACGGCTTTCTGCTTCTGCCGGGAACCTTCAGCCCCTGAAATACATGATTTCAACGGATGAAGAGAAGAATGAAAAGATCTTTTCCTGTCTTGGCTGGGCAGCCTATCTTAAAGACTGGAAGGGCCCAAAAGAGGGGGAGAAACCCTCGGCCTACATTGTCATCCTCGGTGACAGAACCATTACGGAAAACTTTCGGTGCGATCACGGTATTGCCGCCCAGTCCATTCTCCTTGCCGCCAGGGAGAAGGGCTTTGCCGGGTGCATGCTGGCCGCCATCAACCACAAAAAGCTCAGGGATTTTTTTGCCATTGACGACCGGTTTCAAGTGCTTTTGGTGCTTGCCCTGGGAACTCCTGCTGAAGAGATTGCCCTTGAGCCCCTGAAGTCAAAGGGGGAGATCCGGTACTGGCGGGATGAGAAAGGAGTGCACCACGTGCCCAAACGATCCCTTGACGACCTGATCATCTCCCGGTTTTAACGGCATTGCCCGATTCAGGCCCGACAGCACCGGTGGTGTGGCGTGGTTCCCATCCGCTGCTGCCGGGAAAGGAATTCTGCTTTGAAAGTCTTGCTTGTAAATCCTGTCTGTCTTGATGACCGAAAGGATCAAACCGATGCCTCGTCGGTCTCCATGGGGCTATACTACATTGCCGCTTTTTTAATGGCCAGACAGATTGATGTCCATGTTGTCAATCTGGCGCCGGTCAAAGAGCCGTATAATTTCCTTGATGGGGTTCTGGAAAGGGAGAAACCGGGGATGGTAGGTGTTTCCGTGGTCAGCGCCACCCGGTTTTCCGCCATGGAGATTGCCTGCCGGGCGAAAAGCCATGATCCTGGCATTAAAACCGTTTTTGGCGGTGCCGGGGCCACCTTTCTTGCCCGCAGCCTGCTTTCCATCTGCCCGGATCTTGACTATGTTGTCAAGGGGGAGGGGGAGGCGACTTTTTTCGAGCTGTACCGGCACGTGGCATTCGGTGATCCCCCTTGTCCGGACCAGATCAGGGGCCTATTATTCAGAGAGAACGGGTTTAGCCGGAACCGGAAGATCCGGGAAACAGACGACAGGGAGGTGATTGAAAACCTCGATATCCTTCCCAAACCGGGGGCCTTTTTTGATCTCGAGCATGTCTCCCTCTCCCGGGGGTGCCCGGGCCGCTGCACATTCTGCGGTTCTCCTGCCTTCTGGGGCAGAAAGGTGAGGTTTCACTCTCCACGGTGGTTTGTTGACCACCTTGAACTCCTGGTCAACAGGGGCATTACCCATTTTTATGTGTCCGATGACACCTTCACCATGGAGCGGGAGAGGGTGATCAACGTGTGCGATCTGATCATGGACCGGAATCTTGAGATCACCTGGGCTGCCATTTCACGGGTGGATTTCCTCGATGAAACACTTCTTTTCAAGATGAGAAAGGCAGGGTGTATCCAGATCAGTTTCGGGGTGGAGAGCGGATCTGAAACCATCAGGAAGAGCCTTGGAAAGCCGGTGAAGCAGGAACGCATCATCTCTGCCTTCAGGATGACGGCATTTCACGGGATATTGACCAGGGCCTATTTCATCTACGGCTCCCCGGGGGAGAATGATGAAACCATCGCCGAAACCATGGCGCTGATGGACATTATAAAACCGTTGAGCGCGGTTTTTTACCTGCTTGTGGTCTTCCCCGGCACAGCCCTTTACCAGCGGCTGAAGCAAGATCAGCTGGTGGATGATGGCATCTGGCAGGAAAAAATTGAGGATATTCCCTGGTTTCAGAAGGAGAAACAACTCGATTTTCAAACGGTAAAAGCCTACGGAAAAAAACTTCGTACCGGGTATTACGCAGCGGTTTCCCGATTTGCAGCCGAAATCGAACTCGTTGACAACCCGGCCCTTTATGCCTGCCACGGGGATTTTCTTTCCCGGCTTGGCATGACCTTCAGCCATGGTGACTATGCCGGCAATCCGGCTGTCAAGGAGAGTGACGAAACAGCAGAACAATTGTTCCACCGCTCCCTGGAATATGGTCCCAATGCCAGGGCCTATCTTGGCCTTGGCATGCTGCACCAGAAAAAAAGGGCGTTTGCCAGAGCCGCAGCTGTCTTTGAAAAAGGGATTGAAACCTTTGCCGGAAATAAACCCCTGAACGTCGGCATGGCCGTCTCTCTGATGAACCTTGGCAGGTTTGAAAATGCCCTTGACTATCTTGAAAAATTTCATTCCCACCGGGATGTGAAACCGTACATTAAAGCATGCAGACAAAGGGGAGTATGAAAATGGAAGCCCGGAACGATTATAAACTGGAAAATCTGGTAAGAAAAGAGAAAAAACTGGCAGCCACAAAAAATCAGGTGCTGACCCTTGATGGTGAAAAGGCCCTTGATGCCCTTCTTTCGTCAAACCAGCCGGCAACCCTTGTGCAGTCCTTTTCCGATCAGGATCTTTACTTTCTTCTGCACCATATCGGGTCCCAGGATTTCGTGCCGGTGCTTGCCATGGCAAGTTCTGAACAGTGGGAGTATATCCTGGACATGGAGGTGTGGCACAACGACAGGATCCATCTGCCCCAGGTGACCACCTGTTTTGACCTTCTTTTCCAGGCCGACGGGCAACGGCTCATGCGCTGGCTTGTCCGAGAAAAGGTTGAGCTTTTCGAGTATTTTCTCTTTAAGAATCTCGAAGTAAGAATCAGGGAGCACGATGAAGACCCCTCTGATTTTAAGGACGGGTACACCACCATTGACAACATCTTTTACTTTCGGTTTCCTGAAATCCCCGATTTGCCGGAAACGGCTGATGCCGGGGAGACAGAGCAGTTTAACCAGCTCTGCCAGGTCAGGGATACCTGTGAAGAGCTGATCATGAAGATGCTGAATATGGCGGCGGATATGGACCTTTCCGTTTTCCAGGCCCTCTTGATGGAGAGCTGCTCGGTGATCCCGTCCGAGGTGGAAGAGGAGGAGTTCCGGCTGAAAAACATGCGGCTTGCCGAAAAGGGCTTTCTCCCCTTTTATGAGGCCGTGGGGATTTACCAGCCCGTGGAGGTGGAGGAGCTCAAACCGAGGACGGGCCGGTTTTTGGCCGAACCCCTTTACAACTCCGATCTGCCCCTTCCTCCCCAGTACCCCTCGTCCATGCTGCTCAACGACACCCTTTTTGCCCGGGCCCTCTCCCTCATCGACGACGATAATACAGTGCTGAACCTCCAGCTGGAGTTTGCCTCCCTTGTCAATCTTTTGATTTCCGCTGACCGGAAAAATATCCGCGACCGATCATCCCTGGAAGCCGTGGTGGCCAAGGGGTGCAGTTATCTTAGCCTGGGGCTTGAAATTGTCCACGGGAACTCCCGGGCCTGCTTGCCGGAAAATGGAGCGGCCGTGATCAGGAAGTACCGGCTGGAGGACATTTTCAGGGTCGGGTCGGGGGCCAGTATCCGGTTAAAGGCCGAGGCAAAAAAGTGGCACAAAGCGAGTTTTATTGCTGAAAAAGGGCTTCCCCTGACATTTCTCGGTGAACAGTGGCTTGGCGTTGTCGGCGGTCTGCTGTTGGAAAAGCCCCTGTTTTTTGACAATTATGCCACCGGGGAGCTTTACCGGGAGTTTGCCTCCCTGGCCGACATAAGGGCCACCGAGCAGACCCTTGACCGGATCATGGAAATGGACAGGGTGGTTCATCAGATAAACCCCGACATTGACGAGGATTTCAGGGGAAGGCTGAGCTATACTGTGCTTATTCTGACTTTGTGGGCAAGAGATCGGCTGGCCCTTGACATTCGGGCAGCACCCATTGCCATGGTTGATTTCAGAAAGTTCTTTGCCCAGCTGTTCAAAGGCAGTGAAAAAAAACGGATCGACAAGGTAAGGCGAAGAGACCTCTACCTCTGGCTGTCAGAACGCCTCGGCCGGGAGTCGTCTGTAAAAATTCTGGAACCCTTTTTTGAAAGACTGTTTGATGAACTGGAGGAGGAGTATGGATCGGTTTCTCCGGACCATCTGGATGTCAACATCATCACCCATTTTCTCCTCAAGCATTAAGGGATCTTCCAAAAAATAATCCACGCATCTTGCTTGTCTTTTTGCCCGTCTCCTGCGTTGCGCCAATGGGACATATTTCAATATGCCCCCATTACCGCGCCTTGAAGACGAACAAAAATCTTGCGCAATATACGTATATTATTTTCTTCCAGATCCCTAAGATAACGGCCATGAGCATTGTGTTCACAACAAAGGGTGGGTCGTAGACGCGGAGCCAAGCCGAATTAGAGGCAGCCGGTCCGGGTTTTTCCCGTAGCGGTTTTGAGCGGCAGCTGTGAGCATGGATGCTCAAAACAGCTGCCGCTCACCTCGGAGCAGCCCATGGACGGGCTGTGTGAC
>JAWOGI010000021.1:0-10359 GCA_046496975.1 Desulfobacteraceae bacterium
CAGCCACCTCTGTGACAACTCCTTTGTAAACCGCGCCGGGTTCCAGGGAATCATAGGGCAGCTTTCGGGCCACCCTGCTGCAGAAACCGTCAATTTCGATGGAGGAGAGCTGCTTCAAAGGGCCCCTGTATCCCTGACGCTTGTCAAGGTCGTGCAGCCCCTTGACAACGGCCTCTCTTGCAATCTTCTGAAGCTCTATATCAACGGCCGTGTACACCTTTAACCCCTGCCTGTACAGGGCATCCTCACCGTATTGCTTCTCCACATACCGCCTGACATGCTCGGTATAACAGGGTACACTCTCGATGAACCAGTTCTTCCGGGGCTTGATATCCAGCTTCCTGTTCATGGCCGTTGTGGCTTCAACATTTGTGATGTACCCGTCCCCTTTCATGCGGTTTAAAACGTATATCTGTCTCTGCCTTGCCCGGTCGGGGTGCCTGAAGGGAGAGTACCGGCTCGGGGCCTGGGGAAGCCCAGCAAGCATGGAACACTCGGCAAGGGTCATCTCCCTGGCATGCTTGCCGAAATAGTTCTGGGAGGCCGCCTCCACACCGTAGGCGCCGTGGCCAAGATAGATCTGGTTCAGGTATAGGTAGAGGATCTCCTCTTTGGTAAACGCCTTATCAATACGATAGGCCAGGATGGCCTCCTTGAGTTTGCGTTCATAGGTCCGTTCCGGAGTCAGCAGAAAGGACTTGGTGACCTGCTGGGTAATGGTGCTCCCCCCCTGGACGATGGTGCCTGCCTTGACATTCTTGACAAAGGCCCTGAATATGCTGACAAAATCCACCCCCGGGTGCTCCTTGAACCTGGAATCTTCTGCTGCCACAAAGGCGTTCTTCAGATCATCGGGCATCTCTGAAAGGGGAATGACAATCCTCCTCTCCTTGTAAAACTCCCCTATTTTTCTGCCGTCATCGGAATAGACGCTGGTAACCGTGGAAGGACGGTAGTCGCTAAGCTTGGTGATTTCAGGAAGATCCCTGCTCATGTAGAAGTAGAGACCGCCAAGGCCTGCTGCAGAAACCAAAATCATTGCTGCAAAAAAAACAGCCAGCCATTTGAAAAAACTTGCCAAACGGCTCTTTTTGGTCTTTTTCACTCTTTTTTTTAAAACGTCTGCCCTGCTTTTCTGCTTTGTCATGGCTACCTGTTTCTTTTTTTAATGTCAAACACCGTGGAGACGGATCTCCATCCCTCCCCGGAACTACTCCCCGGCCAGAACCGCCATAAAACAAGCATAGTGCCCCCGGAGCTTTCCATTTCTATCACGATTGTGCCGCCATTCCAACCTTAAAATTGACCGCCGGAGAACCAGCTGACCCGCTGACCCTGCTGGCCCGGAATTATCGACATAATACCATAAAAAAATTGACTTTTCCAGCAAACAGGGTTAAATATAAAGGTTTTAAATGATATTAAAGGAGAAAGTTTGTAAAAATGGAACTTGATTTCACCAAGACAAAAGGACTGATACCTGCCATTGCCCAGGACTATGAAACAGGCGAAGTTCTGATGCTGGCATACATGAGCCTGGACTCCTGGGAAGAGACCCTTCGATCCGGGATGGCTACCTATTTCAGCAGATCACGGCAGAAACTCTGGAAAAAGGGAGAAACCTCGGGAAATCTCCAGAAGGTAAAGGAGATAAGGGTGGATTGCGACGATGATACGGTACTCTTGAAAGTCGAACAGATCGGCGGTGCCGCCTGCCATCTTGGGTATAAAAGCTGTTTTTTCAGAACAATTGATCAAAACAAAAAACCCGCCATTGTTGAAGAGAAACAATTTGACCCCAAAGAGGTGTATAAATAATGAAAAAAACATTGAAACTCGGCATTCCCAAGGGAAGCCTCCAGGATGCAACCATTGCCCTGTTCAAACGATCCGGCTGGAAGATAAATGTAAACGGCAGGAGCTATTTCCCCGACATTAACGACGATGCCATCGAGTGTGCCCTGTGCAGGGCCCAGGAGATGTCCATCAACGTGGAGAGCGGGGTGATCGATGCCGGCCTCACCGGCAAGGACTGGATCGCAGAGCACGAATCCGACGTCCATGTGGCCTCGGACCTTGTCTACTCCAAGGTGAGTGCACGGCCTGCCAGGTGGATCATTGCCGTTGCTGAAAATTCACCGGTGAAGACCATTGAAGATCTCCAGGGTAAAACCATCTCCACGGAGCTTGTCCAGTTCACAAAGCGCTTTTTTAAAGAGCGCAACATCGATGTAAAGGTAAAATTCTCCTGGGGCGCAACAGAAGCCAAGATTGTCTCAGGCCTTGCCGATGCCATCGTTGAGATAACAGAAACGGAAAGCACCATCAGAGCCCACAACCTTCGGGTGATCCATGAGATCATGCAGACAAACACCCAGCTCATTGCCAACAAAGAGGCCTGGGAAATTCCCGCCAAGCGGGAAAAAATTCAGCAGATCGCCCTCCTGCTCCAGAGCGCCCTTGAGGCGGACAAGCTTGTCGGTTTGAAGATGAATGTGCCGGAGTCGATCATTGAAAAAATCGTCTCCCTGCTGCCAAGCCTCAACGCGCCCACCATTGCCTCCCTCTACCAGTCTGACTGGTTTTCAGTGGAGACCATTGTGGATTCCAATGTTGTCAGGGACCTGATCCCTGTCCTGATGACCGAGGGGGCTGAAGGCATCATTGAATACCCCCTGAACAAGGTGCTGTAATGGGACTTTCGGAACCTGCCAGCCGTACCAGAGAGATCTCCCCCTTTATTGTCATGGAGATCCTTGAAAAGATCCATGCCATGGAAGCCGAAGGTATTGATGTGGTGCACATGGAGATCGGAGAACCGGACTGTAAAACCCCGGCATGTGTCAAGCAGGCCGTCATGGAGGCCTTTGACAAGAACGAAACCGGTTACACCCACAGCCTCGGGGACATCCGTCTCAGAGAGGAGATCTGCCGCTACTACACAAAGAAGTACCAGGTGGAGATCGATCCGGCAAGGGTGATCGTCACCTCGGGCACCTCCCCAGGCATGCTTCTCCTCTTTTCCGCCCTTGTCAACCCCGGGGACGAGATCATCATCTCCGACCCCCACTACCCCTGCTACCCGAGCTTTATCAAATTCGCCGGCGGCATCCCCGTTACCGTGCCGGTGTATGAATCCCAGGGATTTCAATACACCCCAGAGGCGATCCAGGAAAAGATCACCTCCAGAACCAAGGGGATCTTTGTCAACTCCCCCTCCAACCCCACGGGGAACCTGATGTCCAAAGAGCGGATGCAAAAGATTGCCGCACTGGCCCATGCCGGCAATATCCCCATCATCTCCGATGAGATTTACCACGGCCTTGTCTACAAGGGGAAAGAGCATTCCCTCCTGGAATTCACAGACAACGCCTTTGTCTTCAACGGTTTTTCCAAGCTCTTTGCCATGACAGGGCTAAGGCTTGGATACCTCATTGCGCCGGAGGCTTTCATGCGCCCCCTGCAGGTGCTTCAGCAGAATTTTTTCATCTCTGCCAACTCGGTTGTGCAGGCAGCAGGCACCCGGGCCCTCCGGGAGGCTGAACCGGAAACCCTTGAGATGAAAAAGATCTACAACCGGCGCAGGGAATACATGATTCACAGGCTCAAAGCCATGGGCCTTGGCATCACCGTCGAGCCCACAGGGGCATTTTACATCTTTGCCAATGCCAGGCATATTTCCAATGATTCCTACGCCCTGGCCTTTGACATCCTTGAAAAGGCCCATGTGGGGGTGACGCCGGGTATCGATTTCGGTGCCAACGGAGAAGGGTATCTGCGGTTTTCCTATGCCAACTCCATGGCAACCCTTGAAAAGGGCCTTGACCGTCTTGAGCACTATTTACTGGCTGACCAAAAACCCGTGTTTGGATGAAAAATTGCCCAGTTGCAAGGCGCAAGAACTTTTGAAACCGGAGTGTACTCAAGTACATGAGGATTTCAAAAGTTTGCAGCAACGCAGCAAATGGGTGAGTTTTCGTTCAAGCACTATTTAAAGGGCAGAAGATGATTATCAAACAGGCAGAATTTGTAAAAAGCGCCACAAAACCCTCCCAGTTTCCGGAACCGGTCTTTCCCGAGATCGCCTTTGCCGGCAGATCCAATGTGGGAAAATCCTCCCTGATCAACGCCCTGCTCAACCGGAAAAACCTGGTCAAGACCAGTTCAAAGCCGGGGTGCACCCAACTGATCAATTTTTTTGAAATCAACAGACACCTCTTTTTTGTCGATCTTCCAGGGTACGGGTATGCCAAGGTATCCAAGAAGATCCGTGCCCAATGGGGGCCCATGGTGAAAAATTACCTTGGTTCACGGAAAAATCTTGCCGGCGTGGTGCTGTTGATCGATATCCGCCGGGACCCGAAAAAAGAGGAATTTGAACTGGCACAATGGCTGGAAGAGAAGAATATTCCCTGCCTTACCGTTTTGACCAAGGCGGACAAACTGTCAAAAACCGAACAGGGCAAACGGCGCAAGCTCATTGCCTCGGCCCTTGGCAGGCAGCCAGAAGACCTTGTCTGCTTTTCGTCAAAGTCAAAAATGGGCAGAGAGACAACCTTGACCGAAATCGACCTCCTGGTTGGCACCGGCGACCAGGCTCACTGAACCGAGGAGGCAGCAGCAGAACAATGGAAAAAAATTTCAGATCAGGCTTTATTGCCATTGCAGGGGCTCCCAACGCGGGAAAATCGACCCTGCTCAACAGACTCCTCGGCCAGAAAATCTCCATCACCTCCAAAAAACCCCAGACCACGAGGAACCGGATACTGGGAGTGGTGGAACAGCCATCGTCCCAGATTATCTTTATCGATACCCCGGGCATTCACAGGGCAAACTCCCTGCTCAACCGGAAGATCGTGGACCAGGCCCTGTCAGCAGTGGAGGATGTGGATGCCATTCTCCTGGTGATCGATGTCACCTCCAGGGATCGTGAATCCGAGGCCATCATCCTTGAACAGCTGGAAAAAAAAGGAAAACAGGTCATCCTCTGCCTGAACAAGATCGATCTTGTGAAAAAGAACGAAATCCTTCCCCTGATCCAGCGTTACGCATCCCTTTTCTCGTTTAACGGCATCATCCCTGTCTCGGCAAAAAACGGTGCCCAGTGCGATGAACTTCTCGCAGAGGTGGAAAAGAGCCTCCCTGCGGGTCCAAGGCTCTTTCCCGAGGACACCCTGACAGATGTTTCGGAAAAATTCATTGCCGGTGAAATGATACGGGAAAAGGTCTTCCGCCATACCGGCATGGAGATCCCCTACTCCATTGCCGTAACGGTGGACGATTTCAAGGAGAAACGAGACCTCATCGTGATCCATGCAAGCATCCATGTGGACCGGAACTCCCAGAAGGGCATCATCATCGGCAAGGGGGGAAAAATGCTCAAAACCATTGGAGAGAAGGCGAGAAAAGACATTGAACGAATGACAGGCTCAAAAATACTGCTGAAACTCTTTGTCAAGGTGTCCAAAAACTGGACCCGCAGCGAAAAAAGCCTCAGGGAACTGGGATATTAGTCACCATGGAGAGTTTCTACCTTCCCGTTGACGAAGCCGTTCAAAAAAAAGAGAAACACCGGGCAAGGGAGTTGAGGCAGAGCCAGTGGTGGAAGCGAAAACGCTCCCAGGGGATCTGTTTTTACTGCAAAGAGCGCTTTGTTCCACGAGATCTGACCATGGACCATATCGTACCGGTTGCAAGGGGAGGGAAAACCACAAAATCCAATGTTGTTCCCTGCTGCAAGGAGTGCAACACAAAAAAACGCCAGATGCTCCCCATGGAGTGGGAAGAGTATATGAGCAGCCTGTAAAGGTTTTTGCCCGTTTTTCCGCAGGCCGGCAGTACCTGAGGGGTCAGGCCTGCGTTATTGTCATTATCTACGGAGTTTTTGGGATTATACTGGATAGGGAAGATAATGACAATAACGCAGGCCTGACCCCATTTTCGCTCCTATTTCTTACTGCAAAGCCTGTGAACGGTCTGGGCATGCCACTCGCCCCTTCCTGAAAATGTGGGCTGTCCGATCCCCACAAAGAACTTTGCCACCTCGTCAAAGGTTTTACCGTTTTCGCGCATGGTGTAAATCTTTTCCATGACCTCGTCCCGGGAGAGCGGCCCCTCTGTCACCTCGGCCTTTTCCCTGCGGCTCTTTCGCTTGATCACCTTGACAGGCTCTTTTTCCGGCGTTTGAACCGCCGCCGGCCTGTCGGTCTTCCTGGGTCTGCCGACTCGCCTGGTTTTGCCAGGAGGTGTTGCCTTTTTCACCGGCGCTGGCTCAGGCCGGCTTTTTTCCAGGGCAATCCCAGCGGGCTCGTCTTGTTCAACAAAAATTTCCTCCTCGGGCAGGACAGCCTCTGGAGCTGCTTGGCAAGAAGAAAACTCTTCTTCAAACCCTTCGCCGGTATCCAGAATGTCCTCTTGGCCGGCTTGTTCCGGAGGATCCGCCACAAACCGCATGGAGGCGGCAATGTCTTCCAGGGCGTTGGCCTTGCGCTCTTCTGCTGCAGCTCTCCGTTCCTGGGAATCAACAAGATACTCCTGGTTTTTTGCCATCATATCGATAAGCGAAGTGATGCTTTCAACAATCTCGGAAGGAAGAAAAACTCCCTGATCTTCAGGGACATCAGGATTAAAATGGGGGCTTCTCACGGGTCTTTTTCCGTTGGAATGCTGCTGTTTGTGATACCCGGCCTGGGGGTGATGGTAATGGGAAGGGGAATTATAGGGTTGGGGATTGTCAAAGCCCCGCCTGGTCTTGGGCGTACGCTTGTCTTTCTGCCCTCCCCGAAGGCTCTGTAAAAAGTCGTTCATTTGGGTTTCTCCTTAACTTGTAAAAAACAGATCAGATCAATTCGTTGATCTAAGGACCGCAAAGTTTATAAGTTGAACGAAATTGCCTGCCTCCTGTTCCATCTGCTGTGTTGCACCAAAGGCCTGATACATTGATTTTCAACCTCTTTATGCGTCTTGTAGATGACCTGGAATCCTTGGCTATTTCTGCTCAGCTTGTTTCATTGACGATCCTAAAACAGTCTATTAAATTTCTGAAATAGTAGAGATGTGGCTAGCTTTCCTGCTACCTGCAAACTCGAATTCAGCTGTTATCCAAGATTTTTCGCGCAATGTCAAGTTTTTTTTTACGAATTGCCTTCGCCAATGGAAACAAACCGTGTTTTCGCATTCAATTCCATTGAATTCACCAGCAATACACTAGTCCCAGTCAAGGACCACCTTTCCGGACTTTCCAGACCCCATAACGCGAAACCCATTTTCAAATTCGGTGTAGTGGAACCGGTGGGTGATAATGGGAGAAATATCCAGCCCGGTCTGTATCATGGCGGTCATCTTGTACCAGGTTTCAAACATCTCTCTGCCGTATATCCCCTTGACGGTCAGGCCGTTAAAGACAATTTTATTCCAGTCAACGGCAGTTTCTGCGGACATGATGCCCAGCAGTGCGATCTTTCCGCCATGGCACATATTGTCCAGGATTGAATGGAAGGCAGCGGGGTTGCCGGACATCTCCATGGCAACATCAAACCCCTCTTTCATGCCGAGCATCTTTTTTGTATCTTCAACACTCTCTTTGGTCACATCGATGACACTGGTTGCACCGGCTTTTCTTGCCAGCTCAAGCCGATGGGGATTGATATCGGTGACCACCACGTATCGTGCGCCGGCGTGCCTGGCAATCATCGCTGCCATGCAGCCGATGGGACCGGCACCTGTTATGAGAACATCCTCGCCCAGGATATCAAAGGAGAGAGCCGTATGGACAGCATTTCCCAGGGGATCAAAACAGGCCAGGACATCCAGGGGAATCTCGGGATCACAATACCACACATTGGCCACCGGTATGGCCAGGTACTCGGCAAAGGCGCCGGGGCGGTTAACACCTACCCCGCTGGTGCTCATGCACAAATGCCTCCGTCCTGCAAGGCAGTTCCGGCAATGGCCGCACACCAGGTGTCCCTCCCCTGACACCAGATCCCCGGGCTTGAAATCGTGAACATTGTTTCCAACCTGCTCAACAACGCCCACGAACTCATGCCCCACCTGCATGGGCACGGGGATGGTCTTCCGGGACCAGTCGTCCCAGTTGTAGATATGAACATCGGTTCCGCAAATGGCTGTTTTCCTGACCTTGATGAGCACATCACTGTCATTGACCTCTGGAAGGGGGACATCCTGAATCCAGAGCCCTTTTTCCGGCCTGGCCTTGACCAGGGCTTTCATCGTTGTCATGGAGACCTCCTGTAAAATTATCATCCGGACAGGGGTTAATGTCTTGTCTTTTAAGCCGTCTTCTTCGTTGCGCCACTGGGCAGATATTTCAACATACTCCCAGTAACGGGGCTTGATCATAACATCGGCCACCTGGGGTGGGGTCAAGGCAAACCACACGGCATGAACGGCAATTTCCCGCCTGCATCAAATTTACCTTGACAAAGGGTTCTGTTCAAGATCATAATTTGTGTAAACTTATTTAATATCAGATTCTCGAAATAAAAAAAAGGATTTGTGTGTGGAGACAGCAATTCTAATTTTGACAGAAGACAACGGGGTAAGAAGACAACGGGGTCAGGCCTGCGTTATTGTCATTATCTACGGCGTTTTTGGGATTATACTGTATAGGGAAGATAATGACAATAACGCAGGCCTGACCCCTCACAGGTATTAGAATTGCTGGTGTGGAGAGTCGAAATTAGAATTGCTGTGACAACTATTTATTTATGGAGACAATGAGATGGAACTGACTATTATAGAAAAAGAGAAAAAAGGAACAAGGCCTGACGATGCAAGCCTTGGATTTGGAACAATATTCACCGATCACATGTTCAACATGGATTACTCGCCTGAAAAGGGATGGCACAACCCCCGCATCGAACCCTTTGCCGATTTTTCCCTCTCTCCGGCCACTATGATGCTGCACTACGGCCAGGCGGTTTTTGAAGGCCTCAAGGCTTACAAGACCGGCAGCGGGGACGTCCAGATGTTCAGACCGGAAAAGAACTTCCAGCGCATGAACCTCTCTTCCCGAGGGATGTGTATCCCGGAAATTGACACGGACTTTGTCATGCACTGTTTAAAGGAACTCCTAAAGCTGGAGAAGGACTGGATTCCTGAAAACCCAGGAACATCACTCTATATCAGGCCGACAATCATTTCAACAGACGCGTTCCTCGGGGTAAAAGCCTCTGACACATACCGTTTTTTCATTATCCTCTCTCCAGTGGGGGCATATTACGCCGCGGGATTCAGCCCGGTTAAAATAGCCGTCTCAAAAAAGCATGTCCGGGCGGTAAGGGGCGGGGTCGGTGAATACAAGACCCCGGGGAACTATGCGGCAAGCCTCTACGCCTCGGAAAAGGCAAAAAAAGAGGGATATGCCCAGGTGCTCTGGCTGGATGGTGTTGAGCTGAAGTATATTGAAGAGGTGGGGGCCATGAACATCTTTTTCCTTATCAATGACGAACTTGTCACCCCGGAACTCAACGGCAGCATCCTCCCCGGCATCACCCGCCAGTCGGTGATTGACCTTGCCGGAAAATGGGGCATTGACATATCGGAACGGAAAATCAGCATGGATGAAGTGATGGCCGCCCACAGGGACGGTACATTGAAAGAGGTGTTCGGTTCCGGAACAGCAGCGGTGATCTCCCCTGTGGGCGAGATTAAATGCGGTGACACCATCATGGAGATCGGCGGCGGAAAAACCGGCCCCATGGCCCTGAAATTCCACGACGCCATCACCGCCATCCAGTATGGAACTGATAGAGACAGTGAAAACTGGATAACAAAGGTGGAATAGCCGGTCAAGGCCCCGGCGGCTTGCCGCTGGCAGCATTTCCATCTTAGTTGTGGCCGGTTCGATGACCATGGACCGGCCATGCAGGTTTTATGCAGGGCTTGGTCATAACATCGGCCACTTGTCACATTTGGCGGGCCAACGGGGTCAGGCTTTTGTTATTGACGTTATCGGACAGAACAGCACAGTCAAACCATAAAGTACACGATAATGTTAATAACGAAAGCCTGACCCCACCCCAGGGTGGCCGATGTTATGACCAAGCCCTTTTATGCAAGTCATCAGACGTCAGTACTCACTGCTCAGCTTCCAGTAAATCCCTGCTGGTTACTGACGGCTGATGGCTTTCATGTTGTGGTGGGGGACCGTGGTAATTTTGAAAAAGGTTGCTGATCTTTACTTGACAACCTTTTTTTATTCTGACATGTATGACCGAGCGCTCGATCAGAAAGACTGCCGTCTCCCCAGGAACCTGCCCCCAGGAGAGGTTGCCGGGCGGGGTTTGGCTTGCGACGTTGGGATTTTTCAGCAAGCTGTTCCCGGAAAACAGCACA
>JAWOGI010000110.1:0-7224 GCA_046496975.1 Desulfobacteraceae bacterium
GAAATCCGGGACGTCACATCGGGCAGCAGGAAACAATTAACCCTGCCGAAACTCATTTTCGGCCTTGAATTTATTACCGGCAGCCATACCATTGTTGATAAGGTCGGCGGTAACACCAGGTCCGAACTTTCCATATATCAGCTTTATGACAGCAAGTTGATCAAGGTTTCCACAAACGTCAAGAACGCCGATGATTCCCGCCCCATTGGCGAGTACTATCCCGCCGAATCCGAGGTTTACAAAAAATTCATGGAAGGCCAGCCCTTTTTGACCCTTGCCAGGGAAGAAACCGGGTTTGTCTTGCAGCTTTTAAAACCCCTCAAAGCAGCCTTGGACGGATCAATTGTCGGCGCCTACTCCGTCAGCAGCAGTGTTCTGACAAAGCAACTGGTCAACCTGGTCAACAAAGTCAACGTCGGCGGCAAGGGGTACTCGTTTATCAGCGGTGCCGAGGGCAGTATCCTCTCCCATCCCGACAAGGAGTACCTGTCCCTCAATGTCCGAAAGTTTGAAAACGGACAAGAGATTCTTCAGAAGGGATCCAACTTTGTCACCTATGGCCACGACAACCGGACCTATTACTCCCATGTCAACTATTTCAAGCCCTGGAATCTCTATTTTACGGTGAGCATATCGGAAAGGGAACTGATGGCAGGTGTCAACCGCCAGATTCTCACCAGTGTCGGTATCAGCGGGGCCCTTGCTTTGATCGTCGGTGTGCTGATCATCTTTTTCATGAACCGGCAGCTGATGAAGAGCATGAACGGCATGGCCACACTTGCCAGGGAAGTGGCCGGCGGCAATTTTCAATACACCTTCACCTACGAGGCAAAGGATGCCATCAAGGATACTGTTGATTCCATGAATGACATGGTTCAGGATCTGGCCCGGATGATCAGGGAGTTGAGTTCCGGCGTGGGGACCTTGAATTCAGCCTCGGGAGAGATCAACCAGATCTCCGATAAAATGAGCCAGGGCTCTGAAACAACGGTGTCAAAGGTCAATACCGTTGCCTCTGCAGCCGAAGAGATGAGCGCCAACATGGATTCCGTCGCGGCAGCCATGGAACAGGCAAGCACCAATGTCGAGACCGTTTCCGCCGGTACCGGAGAGATGAGTACCAGCATCGAAAAAGTTGTCCGGAACTCCAACCACACCAGGGATATTACCAGCCAGGCGGTGGAACAGGCCCGGAAAACGTCGGTGCGGGTCGGAGAGCTGGGAAAGGCGGCAGAGGAGATCAACAAGGTCACAGACACCATCACCGACATTTCCTCCCAGACCAACCTTCTTGCCCTGAACGCAACCATTGAAGCGGCAAGGGCCGGTGAAGCAGGCAAGGGGTTTGGTGTTGTGGCAAACGAGATCAAGGCTCTGGCCGGTCAGACAGCCGGGGCAACAGAGGATATTGCAAAAAATATCCAGAAGATCCAGGACCAGATCAAGGGGGCTGTGGATGAAATCACTGAAATCTCAAAGATCATCACCCAGATCGACGAGTTCGTCAATGATGCCGCCTCGGCCATTGAACAGCAGTCCAGCACCACCAGTGAAATTGCCGACAATATCAGTCAGGTTTCCACGGGAATACAGGAGGTCAATGTGAATGTCACCCAGACTTCAGATGCCTCGGGCCAGGTGGCCCATGAGATCCATGATGTGCTCACCGCCTCCCAGGAAATCAATGAGTTGGCCTCCAGTGTAAAGCAGAAGGCTGAAATCGTGGACCAGGTGATGCACCAGCTTCAGGAGATGACGGAAAAATTCAGGATATAGCGGCCAAAAAAACACACCTATTTTTCATCGAGAACACTGCGAATGATCTCAGCAATGGACCGGTTGACAACGGGTTTTTCAATGAACCGCCTAATCCCCATGCCAAGGGCCTTGGCTTCAGACATGTTTTCATTGTAGCCGGTGCACATGACAACGGGCAGGTCCGGCCGGCGCTGGAGGAGCTCTTTGGCCAGGGTTTCTCCGGTCATTCCCGGCATGGTCATGTCTGTCATGACCAGGTCAATCTCCCCGGGAGTTTGGCAAAACGCCGTCAAGGCCTCTTTTCCACCGGTATACCCCTTCACCCGGTAACCGGCATCTTGCAGCAGCTCCGTTGTCGATTCCAGGATACCGGGTTCATCTTCAACCACCATGATGGTTTCACTGCCCCGGGCTGACGTCATGGATTGGTTCTGGTCATTTCCTTGGGGGGGCTTTGGCTCCCCGGCTGCGGGGAGATAAACGGTGAAGGTGGACCCCCTTTCCGGGCGGCTCTCCACCTTCACGGCCCCCTTGTGCTCCGTGACAATGGAATAGACCACAGTGAGTCCCATGCCGGTTCCCTGGCCATGCTCTCTTGTGGTGAAATAGGGATGAAAGATTTTGTTCAGGGTTTCACTGTCCATGCCGCACCCCGTGTCGGTGACATCGATCTTCACATAGTCGCCGGCCGGAATCTGTAGTTCCCCGGCCTGATTCTTTCCCAGGTCAACATCATCCATGGATATGGACATCGTTCCCCCCTCTTCTCGCATGGCATGGTAGGCGTTGGTGCAGAGGTTCATCAGCACCTGGTGGATTTTCGGGGAATCGGCAAGCACATGGCTTTGGGATGCGAACTTTTCTCTTATCTCAATGGTTGCGGGAATGGACGAGCGGAGAAGGGCCACCACTTCCCTGGCAATGGGTTTGAGTTTCTGGGGAAATTTCTCATACTGGCTGTTCCGGCTGAAGGCCAGGATCTGTTTAACAAGTTGTGATGCCCTCCTGGCCCCGGCATGGATCTGCTCAGCCTGTTCTTTTGCCTTTTCAGGGGTGTTGATGTTCAGTTTCAGCAGCTGACAATAGCCCAGGATACCGGCAAGGATATTGTTGAAATCATGGGCAATGCCCCCGGCAAGGGTACCGATGGCCTCCATTTTGTAAACCTGCTGGAGCTGATTCTCCAGACGGCGTCTCTCCTCTTCGGCCCGGCGAATCTCTGTCAGATCGTTGACCACGGCCATGGCGCTTTTGGGGCGGCCTTCTTCATAAAAGAACCTTGTATTGGACAGCACCCACAACTCACGGTTGTTTTTCCCCTTTATTTTGTATTCAACGGAACTTTCCCCGGGGCTGTTTTTATAGACATGATCCACCAGGCGGGTGAATGTTTCCCGGCTCTCTTCGCTGAGCAGGTCCATGGGATCCAGCTGCAGAAATTCGCTGTGGGAGTACCCGGTGTATTCACACATCACATCGTTGACACTGGTGAACTTCAAGTTTTCCATGTCAAATTCGTAAATGCCCGCCGGGGCATGCTGGACAAGCCCCCGGTACTTTTCTTCGCTCTGCTGGAGCCGTCTGTTGGAGTGTTCCAGGGCCGCCTGGGCCCGGCGCTCTTTTGTCTGGTCCCGGAACACCAGGACCACACCGGAGATCCCTTCCTGGCCGCAGCGGATGGGAGCCCCGGAATCCGATATGGGACGCTCCGTACCGTCCCTGGCCAGGAGCAGGGTATGGTTGGCCAGGCCGACAATGGTCCCGTCGCGCAACACCTTGGCTGACGGGTCTTCCACCGTTTCCCGGGTCTCCTCGTTGACGATGGAAAACACCTCGTGCATTGGCCTGCCCCGGGCCTCTGATGCCGGCCAGCCGGTGAGGGTTTCTGCCACGGGGTTGATCAGCTCCACCCTCCCCCGGGAATCGGTGACAATGACCCCGTCGCCGATGGCCTCCAGGGTGATGCTGTACCTCCGGGCCTGGGCCCGTATTTCCAGCTGTTTCTGTTTGACCCTGGCGGTGAAGCTAACAAGGATGGCAAAGAGGAACAGGGCGGTGACACAGACAAACAGCCACCCTTTGGCCGTTGACAGCATCCGCAGCTGTTCAGGGGTTCCGGCAACCATCACCAGCAGCTGGTCGGAAAAATAGATCCAGCAGCCGGCAAAGAGAAGGTAGAGCAGGGCGGCTCCCTGGGCAAAGGGCAGACCGATCAGTCGGGGGATATCATTGCTGCTTTGTTTTTCAGGCGGCTCCATAACTTTTCCTCTGCATGGGGGTAACGTCTGTTTTGAGGGTTTGACAGTGTCAACGGTTCCGATTTTGTTGCCTTTTCAATGTTCAGAGTGAAATATACTGCCCAAACCACACTTTTTCAATGAAATTCTGGTCTTGATCATATACGTGTCCATCGAAACAGGTGTCATGTGAGGGTCACATGTGAGGGGTCAGGCCTGCGTTATTGTCATTATCTACGGCGTTTTTGGGATTATACTGAATAGGGAAGATAATGACAATAACGCAGGCCTCACCCCGTTGTTGACCCCGTTGTCTTCCTATTTGATGAACAGCTTTCGCAGCAGGGGCGTTTTGATTGTCACGGCATGTTCCGGGCAGATCTCCTGGCAGCAGAAGCACTTGATGCAGTGGTCATAATCGTACACAGGAGGAAGGTTCCCATACCGGCCTCCATTCCGTACCGGATGGTCGGCACATGCTCCGGGTCCAGGCCGATGAGGCGGCAGGCCACGGCATCCATGGCCACGGGGTCCGAGGCGAACAGCAGCACACCCATCTTTTTCGGGGTGCCCCCTCGGGGGCCGTTGCCTTCCATGGCCTCGATGCCGTCCATGACATAGAGCCTGGGGCTGACAACGGTGTTGAGATCCACCAGCATTTTAGCAAAATCGTCGGCATCGGGGAGCTTGAAATGGTATTCTCCCTTGAGCATGCCGGGTACCGTGCCCAATTGGTTTTTCACCGCTCCGGTGAATTTCTCCAGGCCGTGGGTCTTGAGTTTCGGCAGACTGACAACCCCGTCGTTGTCAAATACCGCCCTGGCAATGGTGAACTTCCGCTTTTGGAGCCCCCTGTCAAAATAGTAATCCACACCGGTGTCAAAGTCGGCCGGCTGGATGTTCAATGTTTGGGCAGCTTCGGCAAACCCGGCTTTTCTCGCCGCCCTGGCGGGTTTTGCCACGGCAGGCGAGTCCCCGTAGGAGACAATGGCCCCGGCTTCAATGAACCGTTCACCCACGGCCCGGAACACCGCAGGATGGGTGGTGACGCATTTTTCCGGTCGGTCTCCGGCAAGCATATTGGGTTTGAGGAGTATCTTTTCGCCCCGCTTCACAAACCGGTCTGTTCCGCCCAGAAGGGAAATGCCCCGTTCCACGGAGGCTCTGACCATTTCGTATTCATAAAAATGCGGCAAGGAATTGCCGCACTCCTTTCTGTTAAAAAATTAAAAAAGTTTTTGCCGATTCCAGCAGGATACAGTCCTTAGCCTTTGCAGATGCATGGATTTTCGTACCATCCAATTTTCGCAGGTCAAAGTACCCTGTTGACCTTCTTCCGAATATGAAACACTCCGCACCATTCCAGCGAACCTTGTCGAATCTCTGAAACCCTTTAATGAATCTCGGCGCAGTGTTTTTGATATGACTCCTGATTCCCTTGAACAGCTTCCGGTTGCACTTCCGAACCTGCTTAATAGTATATTCCGGGGATCGAGCCTGATCGTTCCCTCCGGCAATCACAAAAGCATCATTGGCATGAGACTTGGGCAGTTGCAGCCTGATCCTGTTATTTTTTGTAATGTGGCCGTAGGTATGGGTCACATTGTTCCTGGATTCTCTGAGACGGTTGACAAGCATCCAGCGAACCATTGTCATAAAGGTTTCCGCTTTGAATCCATTGGATGCCTTCACCTTGAGTTTAATTTCTCCCCTGTGATGTTTTTTGTGGCAGGTTTCACACAGAGCAATCAGATTATCAGGCCGGTCTCCGCCTGTCTGCCGGGAAACAATATGATGGACATTCAACACAGGGTCTTTGGATTTTCCCTTGCAATTCCGGCAGGTGTGGTCATCTCGATGAAGAACATACTCACGGACGTTCCAAAATCCCAACTGTTCACCCTGCTGATATCCTTTTCCCTGCACTTCCGGATTTTTAATTTTCTGAATGTCAAAGGCCGCTACTTCCACGATAATCCGGTCAATCGGAAGTAAGCGTTTCACATGCTCGATCGCCTTTAGATGTGTATCAAGTTTGTTTTGCATGGACGGAGCCAGCCATCCTTTTCCCTTGTTGCCCCGGTTCAGAAATCTTGCTTTCCGATACCATGTCTTGCGGTTTCGCCTCGCTCTCCTGTACTGCCGCCGTTCCGAATTGAGTTTTACGATGTCATCACGGAGTTTAACTTCCGCTGCATAGAGTTCTTTCTCCCCGGCCACCGCAGACAGACCGATGTTTTTAAATCCGCTATCTACCCCGAGCGTGATCGGCTGAATCGTCTCACCGGTGGCATAAGTGAGCTGGATCGTGAAAGGGCTTCGTTTTACAACCATGGCCTTGCCCTGCTTCAACAGTTTTCCTGTTTTTCCGGGTGTGCAGGGCATTAAAGGTTCACCCCGCATGTTCAGCACATAAACGACAGGTACTCTCAAGTCCTGTCCTGCCTGTGCCGTGGCAGTTAGAGCCGCATCGGGACTGTTATCAAAGGTTTTTAAATCCGGCACACTGTCCTTTACCCTGTCAGGGCTGTTTAATACCGGATCACAGAGCAGGGGACGTGCGGAATATCCCCTGGTGTGTATGTGATTTCTCCCTGATAACTTCTGCATAATCTCTTACGCTCCCTTGTCAACCCGGGCTTTTGCAAGCCCCTGAATCTTTAGCTCAGGGGTAGTTGACGCAGCTATATTAACACTGACATGCATACCAGCTCTTGTTGCAAGAGTGATAAGCATTTCAAGGCTAAATTTTTCCCATTTACCTCTTACAAGGTCGGATATACGAGACTGACTTACCCCAAGCATCTCGGCTGCACTAACCTGGGTAAGGGTATTGCACTCTATAAATTTCCGAATATCCGTCATGAGATCAGCGCGCATTTGAAGAACTGCAGCTTCGTCAGGGGGAAACCCCAGATCAATAAAAATGTTACCGGAAGAATCTAAAATATCTTCAATCATAAATTATCCCCCAATCTGTTTGTATCTTTTTCGAGCCAGCTCAATATCCTTCCGGCTCGTTTTACGACTCTTTTTTTTAAAAGCATGAAGCAAATAGATTGCGTCGTGAAATTTCAGGTGCTCTCCCGCTACTACTTTGGTTATGAATTAGCAACATATTTGATGGTTAAGAGTTCCCTAAAGGTCCATACATGGTCCGTTATCCCGGCAGCCATTTCCGGAGTTTTGGGGTTCCAGTTTTTTTCAAAGTTTTTTCAAAGTAGTAGTG
>JAWOGI010000157.1:0-3476 GCA_046496975.1 Desulfobacteraceae bacterium
TGGCCGAGGTTATGACCAAGCCCTGCCGCCGGCAATAATAAGATCCCCTATCCCCTTCTCTGGGTGGAGAATCAAAAAAAGTGCCGCCGGGTTCGAAACGCCAGCAATTGTTCCGCAACTATCCCCCCCATGCAGAAAAACGCAAAAAGATCGCCGGCAATGGTATAAAAAGTGGCCTGATTCAGAGTGGCAATGGCCCCGGTCAAAATCTGCTTTTCCCCCAGGGCAGTTGTTTTGCCTACCCTGCCCGCCGGATCGATGAACCCGCTGATCCCGGTATTGGCAGCCCTGACAACGGATCTTCTGTTTTCAACGGCCCGGAACACGGCCATGGAAAAATGCTGGTAAGGGGCAGATGTAAGGCCGAACCAGGCATCGTTGGTAATGGTGACGAGAAAATCTGCCCCGCTGCCCACAGCACTTCTTGCCAGGGAGGGAAAGATGATCTCAAAACAGATCAGCATGCCCACCCTGGCATCCTTGAAAACAAGGGGGGCCGCCGCTCTGCTGCCAGGGGTAAAATTTCCCGCCTGGGCTGTGATCTTCCCGAGAAAAGAGAGGTACCGGCCAAAGGGGACATACTCTCCAAAGGGAACCAGGTGGATCTTGTCATAGGTGCCTGTCACCCCGCCGGCCCTGTTGACCAGAAAGGCCCGGTTGTAAAACAGGTTCCCTGTTTGCCGCGGTTCAAAGGCCGGGCTGCCGATGATAAAGGCCGTGTTCACCTCCTTGATGCAGGCATCCACCATGGAAGAAAATTTTTTGTCCCACCCATAGTAAAACGGCAGGGCCGTTTCCGGCCACACAATGAGATCAGGTTTTTCTTTTCCCGTTGCGGCAGCCTTTCTTGAAAGGTCGCAATAGGTTTTTACCGTTGCCTCCTTAAAGGCCTTGTCCCATTTGTGATCCTGGGGGATATTGCCCTGGACAAGGGTAACCCGCTTTGTACCGGACCGGACCATGGTTCTGTCAACAGCGGCAATGCTTGTTTTTCCATACCCCCATGCCGATCCCAGGATCAAAACAAGGGAGACCATAAGAAAAAGCTGCTTTTTCACGACAGCGCCGGTCCATCTCTTGTGTGAACCGGCCGCCATACACCAAATCCCCGCAACGGCAGCGTTGCTGTACACAAGGATAAAAGAAACAGCATAGACCCCGGCGACATCGGCCACCTGTATCAACTCTGTGTTCATGGACTGGGAGTACCCGGCAAGCCCCCAGGGTAATCCCGTAAACAGAGAGGACCTGAGATATTCCAGCCCCACCCACAACCCTGCCGCCCTGAGGGGCATGAGCATGGAATCCATGGGAAAGCGGGTCAGCAACAGCAGAAACAGGGCGGGAAACAGGGAGAGGTAGAAACAGAGCAGCACCAGGACAGAGAGGGCGGCAACCCAGGGGAGGCCGCCGTAAACGGCCACGGTGTTGACAATCCAGTAGAGCAGGGTTAAAAAATGGGCCATGCCAAAGGCAAGGCCGGCGTTGAAGGCTTTTCTGCCCTGAACCGGCTTTTTTTTCTTTGACCCGGCAGACCAAACCAGCAGAGGCACCATGGCCACCCAGGCCAGCCAAGCGCAGTTTGCCTTGGGAAACGCCAGGGTCAGCAGAAAACCGCTGACAACGGCAGGAAGGTAATCCATAAAAACGCTCTGTGCCTGTGCCGATCTCATGACTGCTGTTTCCTCCCAAAGGCGATGCCAAGCTTTCGCATCCTGGCCCGCAGGGTACTGGGATGCAGCGCCAGGCGCCGGGCAGCCCCGTTGGCCCCCTCGATCTTTCCACGGCTGAGGCTCAAGGCCTTTTCAATATGGGCGGCAACGGCCTGGTCCATTGTCAAAAGCGCTGAGGGCTCCCCAACGGTGGCGGTTTTGTCCCATGATTTTTCTCCGCTCCCCTGCTCCATCCCTCCGGTCTCCGGGCCTGGCATGAAATCCTCAAAGGCGAGCTTCTGGGTTTTTGATGTTGAGGAGTGGATAATGGCCCTTTCAACGGCATTTTCCAGCTCCCTGACATTCCCCGGCCAGTGGTGGAACTTGAGCCGATCCATGGCGCCGGGAGCAACAACGGGATCACCGCCGAGTTTCAGCTCCCTGGTTTTCCGCTCTATAAAATGGTGGACAAGGGCGGGAATATCCTCTTTTCTCTGCCGCAACGGGGGAATCTGGATGGGAAACACATTGAGACGGAAGAGAAGATCTTCCCGGAATTCGCCGGCGGCCACCATCTGCTCCAGATCCCGGTGGGTGGCGGAAATAACCCGGACATCCACGGGAATGGTGGCGGTTCCCCCCACCCGCTCGATCTCATGGTTCTGCAGCACCCTGAGCAGCCGCACCTGGGCCTGGAAGGGAAGTTCGCCTATCTCGTCAAGAAAAATGGTGCCCTTGTCAGCCCTCTCAAACCGCCCCCGCTTCCGGGTCACGGCACCGGTAAAGGCCCCTTTTTCATGACCGAACAGTTCACTGTCCAGGAGTCCTTCCGGAATAGCGCCGCAGTTGACCTTTATAAAGGGACCTTTTTTCTGCCGGGAAGAGGCGTGGAGGGCGTTGGCAATGACCTCCTTGCCGGAGCCGGTTTCCCCCAGGAGAAGCACCGGACTGTCCAGGGCGGCCACCCGGCGGACCAGCTCCATCACCTGCCGCAAACCGAACTCCGCCCCAACAATACGATCCCCGGAAATCTCCCTGAGCTGGCGGTGGAGATATCGGTTGTCGTCTGCCAGCAGCTCCTTGAGTGTCAGCACCTCCTGGTGCTTTAAACCGTTTGACAGTGCAATGGCAAAGGGTTCATGGAGCAGGGAACAGAGATGGGCATCCCGCTGCGCAAACCTGTCTTTGCCCCGGGCATAGATCATCACCCCGCCGATCCTCTCATCGTCCAGCTCAAGATCCATGACAAGGAACGAGGTGTTTTCCGGAAGAAACAGGGTAAAGACTTTTTTGACATGCTCCCCTGCCCGGTCAAGATCATTAAAGATCACCGTTTCAGGCTCTTTTGTCCACTCCCTGGTGATCTTGCCCCACAACTCCCCGGGCATGGGGATGACCGGGGCTATTTGAACACTCTCTGACCCGGCGTGGGCGATGTTTCTGACAAGATTTTCCTGATGGTCGTAAAGGCCCAGGAGCATGCCGTCGGCGGGCAGGAACCCTTTCAGATAGGCAAAGCAGCTGTCCAGGGACGCATCGATGTTCAGGCTGCTGCAGATCCTCAGGGTCGCCTGGCGGAAAAACTCATTTTCATCAATCTCCATCTCCATCTCCTCAACTCAAGACTGGATAAAACAGGCTTGATCACAACTTCGGCCCAATCCGCTGTTTCGTGAACCAACGGGGTCAAAATCCACGAGAATCTCGCCTGTTAAATACAACAGAAAAAACTGTTAAATATAAAAGAGCCCTATCACATTTATCCAACAACGTCAGATACACTGCAAAAAGGCAAAGCTATGCTTGATTCCGAAATGTGTTATC
>JAWOGI010000165.1:0-6162 GCA_046496975.1 Desulfobacteraceae bacterium
TCGTAAAGGCCCAGGAGCATGCCGTCGGCGGGCAGGAAACCTTTCAGATAGGCAAAGCAGCTGTCCAGGGACGCATCGATGTTCAGGCTGCTGCAGATCCTCAGGGTTGCCTGGCGGAAAAATTCATTTTCATCAATATCCATCTTCATCTCCTCAACTCAAGGCCGGATAAAACAGGCTTGATCACAACATCGCCCACCTGTTAAATACAACAGAAAAAACTGTTAAATATAAAAGAGCCCTATCACATTTAATAGAAAGAAGAAAGCCTTTCCTTTGCCAGACCCGTGCTGGATTCCCGGACCCTTCCGGGACAGGATTTTTACATTTCTTTTCCTTGTTGGCATGAAAATAGCATAGCTTAGTTGGGTTATCCAAGGGGTTGGCCGGAACTCTGGTCAAGGCTCTGATTTTAAAAAAGGGTTTGATCATAAGTCGCCCATCGAACGAAGGGATTTAGTCGAAACTGTGATCACACCCAACCCAAAGGAGTTGTCCATGAAAATCGGCACTGGTATGAAAAAATCACTTCCCCTGGTTGCAACGCTTTTCATCTGCACCGGCGCTGTGGTGTGGGGGGTAAACCTCTCCAGCACCGCCCGCCAGGACCACCGGATAAAACCGGTAAAACCCGTTAAGACAATGGTGGTGGAGCAGGCAGAAAAAACCGTTACCAGAACATTTCCCGGCATTGCCAGGGCTGCCGGTGAAATCAAGCTCTCCTTCAGGGTTGGCGGCCCCCTCATCGAGGTGAATGTCGACACGGGGGAAAAAATAGAAAAAAACCAGGTCATCGCCCGCATCGACCCAAGGGATTTCAAGGTCAGGGTCAAACGGCTGAAAGCCGGCATCCAGGAGGCCGAAGCAAAGCTTGAAGCCATGAGAACAGGGGCGAGAGAGGAGGACATTGCAAGCCTTGAAGCCGATCTAAACGCGGCAGAGGCGGCCTTTGAAGAGTCGGTGCAGAACCTCCACCGCATCAAAACACTCTTTGAGCAGCAGGTGGTTGCCAAATCCTCCCTGGAGCGGGCAACGGCCGGTTTTGAAATGGCAAGGGCCAGAAAAAACGCGGCATCACAGGCCCTCTCCAAGGGCAGAAAAGGGGCCAGACAAGAGGACATCAACGCCATGGAGGCAAAGATAGAGGGGCTTAATGTGGCGCTGGAAGCCGCGACCAACGCCCTGGAAGACACCCGGCTGAGGGCCCCGTTTACGGGAATCGTCAACAAAAAACTCATTGAAAACCATGAGACCGTTGCCCCGGGCCACTTCGTTGTCACCCTGCTGGACCTCTCCTCAATAGAGGTCTCAACGTCGGTGCCCGAGGAGATTCTCATCAACAGGGAGCGGATAACGAGAATTGTCTGCCGCTTTGAATCGGCCCCGGGCAGAGACATTCCCGGGGCCATCAAGGAGTTCGCCAGCAAGACCGACATGGCCAACCAGAGCTATCCTCTCACCGTCACCCTTGGGGAAACAACGGACATGGAAATTTTCTCCGGCATGGCGGCCGATGTTGTTTTTCACATGGAAAAGAAAAAAAACCAGCACGGGTTTGCCGTTCCCGTGCATGCCCTTATCGAGGATGAAAACAGCGGCCCCGCCCTGTGGATCGTCAACATGAAGACCATGACCGTCCACCGGCAGGGTGTCGAAACAGCTGAGCTCAACGGCAGCCGGGCAATCGTCTCCGGGGGTATCCAGCCCGGGGAGAGAATCGTTACGGCAGGGGCCGCTTTCCTCAAACCCGGACAGAAGATCAGGCTGCTGACCACCGGCAGCCGGGAGGGGTAAGACATTGAACATCACAGCATTCTCCATTGAAAAGCGGGTGATCACCTTTGTTTTAACCTTCCTTGTCATTGCCGGGGGAGTGGTCTCCTACGGCAACCTCGGCCGACTGGAATTTCCCCAGTTCACCATCAAAACAGCGGTCATTCTCACCAGCTACCCGGGAGCCTCGGCCCTCCAGGTGGAACAGGAGGTGACCGATCCACTGGAAAAGGCTGTGCAGCAGCTTTCCCAGACCGATGAGATACGATCCACATCCAAGCCGGGCCTTTCCATTCTCTTTGTGGACATCAAGGAGAAATACATGGCAGACCAGATCCCCCAGATCTGGGACGAGCTGAGGAAAAAAATCCGTGATGTCAAACCGGACCTTCCCCCGGGGGCTGAAAGTCCCGTGATAAAAGATGACTGGGGAGACGAGTACGGCATATTTTTTGCCATCACAGGCCGGGGATACTCCCTCAAAGAGCTCAAGACCCATGCCGATTTCCTGGAAAAAGAGCTTCTCCTGGTCCAGGACGTGGCAAAGGTCGACATATGGGGCAATCCCATGGAAGTGGTCAATATCAAAATCGCAAGATCCAGGCTGGCCGAGCTGGGCATCTCCCCCCAGGCCATATTTGACACCTTCAGCCGCCAGAACATGGTGGCCGATGCCGGCCGGGTAAAGGTGGGGGAGGAGTATATCCGCATGAGCCCCACCGGGGAGTTTTCCTCTGTGGAAGACATGGAAGAGCTGCTCATCATGGGCGACAAGCAGGGCAACCTCATCTATCTAAAGGATATTGCCGAAATCTCTGCCGGCTACCTTGATCCCCCCAGATGGATCATGAAACACAACGGCAAACCGGCCATTGGCCTGGGCATCTCCACCGTGTCAGACGGCAATGTTGTCACCATGGGCCAGGCGGTCCAGAAAAAACTCGACGAACTTGAAAGCTCAACCCCTGTGGGCATGGAACTCTCCGCCATCGCCTTTCAGTCGAAAACGGTTCTCCAGTCCATCAACAGCTTTATTGTCAACCTGGTGGAGGCCGTTGCCATCGTGATTGTTGTGCTCTGCCTCTTCATGGGGCTCCAGAGCGGCCTGATGATCGGGGGGATCCTGCTGTTAACCATCCTTGGCACCTTCATTGTCATGGAGCTCATGGGAATCAGCCTCCAGCTCATCTCCCTGGGCGCCCTGATCCTTGCCCTGGGCATGCTGGTGGACAACGCCATCGTTGTCACCGAGGGAATCCTCGTGAGAACCCAGCAGGGGAGTGCCAGGAAGAAGGCCGCCATGGACACCGTTGCCCAGACCCAGTGGCCCCTTCTGGGAGCCACCTTTGTCGCCATCCTGGCCTTTGCCGCCATCGGCACATCCAACACCTCCTCGGGGGAGTTCTGTTCCAGCCTTTTCAAGGTAATGGCCATCTCCCTGGGGCTTAGCTGGATAGCCGCGGTCACTGTCACCCCCCTCTGCTGCATCATCTTTCTCCCCAAACAGAAGAGAGGCAGCACCAAAGCGCCTTACGCCGGAAAGGGCTTTGCTCTCTACCGCTGGTTTCTTGCCTCCTGCCTGAGACACAAGGTCCAGACCACGGCGGTGATGATCTGCCTGCTACTGCTCTCCCTCTACGGCTTCTCCTTTGTGGAAGAGAGTTTTTTCCCGAAATCCAGCCGTCCCCAGTTTCTCATCGATTATTGGCGGGCCGAAGGCACCCACATCAACGAAACGGCATCGGACCTTGAAAAGGCCCAAGAATGGGTCTCAAACCTTGACAATGTCGAGGCCGTGGACACCTTTGTCGGACAGGGGGCCCTGCGGTTTCTCCTCACCTATGACCAGGAGATGCCAAACTCCAGCTTTGGCCAGCTGCTGGTCAGTGTAAAGGATTACAACAAAATCGATGCCATGATCAAGAGAAGCGCCGACTACTTTCAAGAGAACTTTCCCAATGCCGAGGTGAGGCTGAAAAAATTTGTCCGGGGGCCTGCTTCGGGATCGGATATCGAGGTGAGGTTCAGCGGAGATGACCCGGCAGTGCTGCGGCAGCTGTCGGCAGAGGCCCAGGCGATAATGGCCCGGGATCCCCTTGCCATCAACATCAAGGATGACTGGCGGCAGAAAGTCAAGGTGCTGGTGCCCGTTGTTTCAGAGGCCAAGGCCAGGCGGCTGGGGATCACCAGACCGATGATTGCCGGCAGCCTGGCAACGGCTTTTTCCGGAAAGGCCGTGGGGGTGTTCCGGCAGGAGAACGACCTGCTTCCCATTTTTATAAAATACAGGGGAAACAGGGCAGGAGAGGTAAATGCCATCAAGGGTGTCCAGATCATGAGTCCGGCCACGGGCAAAAGCATCTCCCTTGCCCAGATCATTACGGAGTTTGAAACTAGGTGGCAGCACAGCATGGTCAAGCGGAAAGACAGGGTAAGGACCATCACCGCACTCTGCGACCCGGCCCGGGGCAATGCCAGTGTTTTGTTTCAGCGGCTGAAATCCGCCATGGAAAAGATCGCCCTGCCCCATGGCTATAAAATGGAGTGGGGCGGTGAGCATGAACAGTCCGGGGAGGCCAGGGAGAGTCTGTTGAAGCTGGTGCCTCTCTTTTTCCTTGCCATGGTGGTGACGGTCATCATGCTGTTCAATGCCCTTCGCCAGCCTTTGATCATCTTCCTCTGCCTGCCCCTGGCCTTGATAGGGGTCACAGCAGGGCTCCTCGGCGCAGGCCAGTCCTTCGGGTTCATGTCCCTGCTGGGATTTCTGAGCCTCTCCGGCATGCTCATTAAAAACGGGGTGGTGCTCATCGACCAGATCGACCTGGACATCTCCCGGGGCAAAGCGGGAGCCGAGGCGATCCTGGACTCATCGGTGAGCCGTCTTCGGCCGGTTCTCATGGCCGCCATGACCACGGTACTGGGCATGA
Source organism: Desulfobacteraceae bacterium (assembly GCA_046496975.1). Taxonomy (GTDB): domain Bacteria; phylum Desulfobacterota; class Desulfobacteria; order Desulfobacterales; family Desulfobacteraceae; genus DATFJZ01. Next base: position 4,701 of record JAWOGI010000165.1, read on the forward strand.
CCCCACTGATCACCGACCCCTTTTACCGGGGCATGAGCATCACCATCATGGGCGGCCTCACCTTCGGCACCATTCTCACCCTGGTGGTGGTGCCGGTTCTCTATGCCCTGTTTTTCAGGATAAAAAAACCTGAAACCGGATGATCTCCTCTATCTTGGCCCGGGCTTTTTCCCGCAGAACCGGCTGCCTCTAATTCGACTTTCTACCTTTGTTGTGAGCACGCTGATCATGATCGTTATTGCCAAACCCCCCAAAGAAATGTATAAAGCAATCATAAGACATGACCATTGAAAACCAGGCAAAAAGGACCTCTTCTTGAGAACCCGAAGAGGAGGAGAAGGCATCCTTTTGCCCGGGGCGATGTGTCGGGAGAAAAAAACAGACAAAGCATAGGGAAAATCAGCAAATGAAAAACAGGGGATATTTTGGAAAGTACGGCGGTGCGTTTCTGCCGGAAATCCTGGTTGCCACATTTGACGAGCTCGAAGAGATGTTCACCAGCGTAAAAAAAGATCCCCTGTTCTGGCAGGAATACAAAGAGCTCATGGGCTCCTACTCCGGCCGGCCCACCCCCCTGACCTTTGCCGGCAACCTGACGGACCACTTTGGCGGGGCAAAGATCTATATCAAGCGGGAAGATCTCAACCACACAGGGGCCCACAAGGCAAACAATGTCATGGGACAGGGCATGCTGGTAAAAAAAATGGGCAAAAAACGGGTGATCGCCGAGACAGGGGCCGGGCAGCACGGTGTGGCAACGGCCACCATGGCGGCAAAATTCGGGTTTGACTGCACCATCTACATGGGAGAGAAGGATGTGATGCGCCAGAGACCCAACGTCTTCTGGATGGAGCAGCTCGGTGCCACGGTGGTCCCCGTCCGGGACGGAACAAAAATTTTAAAGGATGCCATCAACGAGGCGTTCCGGGACTGGGTGAGCAACATGGACACCACCCACTACGTTCTGGGAACGGCCTGCGGTCCCCACCCCTTTCCCGAGATGGTGAGCTTTTTCCAGTCCATCATCGGCAGGGAGGCAAGAAAGCAGATCCTGGCCGTGGAAAAGAGGCTCCCTTCCAGGGTGTATGCCTGTGTTGGCGGCGGTTCCAATGCCATGGGCATTTTTTCAGGATTCCTGGATGACCCTGTGGAACTTGTCGGCATAGAAGCCGCCGGCAGGGGGGCTGATTCAGGAGAGCACGCCCTGCGGCTCTGCTCCAATGATGCCTCCCCGGGGATCGCCCAGGGGTACAAGACCTATTTCCTCCAGAACAGGGACGGACAGATGAACGAGACCCACTCCATTGCCGCCGGCCTGGATTATGTGGGGGTATCTCCCATCCTCTCAACGCCCGGCTCAAGGGCGGCGATCCTTTTATCTTCGGCCGGGGCGGCGAGGAAGCCGAAATACTGGCGGCGGAAAATATTCCCTTTGAGATTGTGCCCGGCGTCACCTCGGCCA
>JAWOGI010000184.1:0-8401 GCA_046496975.1 Desulfobacteraceae bacterium
ATCTTGGATGATTTGCGTGACTCGAAGAGGAGCCCTGGCTCCATGGGCGTAGGGCAATACGCCCATGGAGCCAGGGCTCCTCTTCGAGTCACGCAAATCATCCAAGATTTGCTCCGAGGTGAGCGGCAGCTCCTTCAGCGTCCATGCTGACCGCTATCGCTCAAAACCGCTGCGGGCAAAACCCGGACCGGCTGCCTCTAATTCGGCTTGGCTCCGCGTCTACGACTCTACCTTTGTTGTGAGCATGCTGCTCATGACCGTTATTAAAAGAGAGAATTATGTCAAAACCAGCCAAAATGTCAAGGAATATGTTGGGGGCATGCAAGGGCAGCCGCTCGAGCGGGGGGTTACCGGTTCGGCGTGACAGTAACAATGGAGCGGTGATGCTTGTCAAAGGGCAAAACATAACCATGAACATTTACCTGACCATACCTGCCCTCAAGGGCTTTTGCCTCGCTCCCGCCCTCTTTCCCCTTCATGGCAAGCACACTGCCGTTTTCCGACAAAAAGGGCATGGCAAGCACGACAAAGCGTTCAAGAGAAGTAAACGCCCTTGAAACAACAATGTCAAACCCCTGGGCAAACCCCTCTTTTCGGGCAAGATCCTCGCATCTCTCGTGGAGAGCAGTGACCCGGGAAAGACCGGCGCTCCTGATGAGATGGTTGACAAAGGAGATTCTTTTCCTGGAAGCGTCGACCATGACAACATCAAGGCCGGAATTGACAATTTTCAGGGGCAGGCCGGGAAACCCGCCTCCTGAACCGATGTCCAGCACCCGCTGATGGTCAGAAAGGTGGGCGGCCAGGGCGCCGGAATCGATAAAGTGCCTGACAGCCACCTCAAAGGGATCAACAATGGCTGTGATATTAAACTTCTTGTTCCACTTTACCAGTTCTCTGCCGTGGAGGGCCATGAGATCCAGCCGGGTTCCATCCACCCGGACTCCCAGCTGCAAAAGCCCCATTTTAACCGTCTCTTTCCACTTTTCCTGAAAATTCATCAACCACCTCTTCTCTTTTTCCTGCCGGCATTGCACCCCAGGCCTTGAACCTGGGACGGATGGCCATGAGACAGACACCCCTGGCAGCCCAGGCAAGCCCCCTTGGGGCTTATTACCGCTGCCCTTGTTTTTTACTTGACATGTTTGCTGAAATATTATAAATTATTGAAATTTTTTAAACGGTTAGAACCGTTAACAAAAACGTCGAATGGTAACAAACCCAGATTTATTTATCAACATTAAATTAACCAGTGATTAAAAAGCGCTACAATTGTCATCAGCGGATGATAGGCTGTGCATTAATTTCAGTCAAAGGATTGTTTGATCATGCTTAAGGATTTAGAGAAAGTCAGAAATATCGGAATCAGTGCCCACATCGATTCGGGTAAAACCACCCTCACGGAAAGGATTCTTTTCTACACAGACAGAATTCACAAAATTCACGAAGTCAGGGGGAAAGACGGCGCAGGAGCGCTCATGGATTCCATGGAACTGGAAAAAGAGCGCGGAATCACCATCGCATCCGCTGCCACCCATTGTGTATGGAAGGACCATGACGTAAACATCATTGACACCCCGGGCCATGTGGATTTCACCGTCGAGGTGGAACGCTCCCTCAGGGTTCTTGACGGGGTTGTGCTGATCCTCTGCTCTGTTTCAGGTGTTCAGTCCCAGTCCATCACCGTGGATCAGCAGATGAAGCGCTACCAGGTGCCCTGCATCGCCTTTGTCAACAAGTGTGACAGAAGCGGCGCAAACCCCCTGCGGGTTGCCAACCAGCTCAGGGAAAAACTCGGCCACAACGCCGTGCCCATGCAGCTGCCCATAGGCCTGGAAGACCGCCACGAAGGCATCGTTGACCTCATCACCATGAAGGCCTACTATTTTGAGGGGGCCCATGGTGAAAAAATGGTTGAAAAAGAGATCCCCGGGGATCTTGTGGACGAGGCCGCAGAAAAACGGGAAGAGATGATCGATGCCGCATCCCTGTTTTCCGATGAGCTCACCGAGGCGATCCTCGAAGAATCGGAAATCACCGATGAGATGATCATAGATGCCGTTCGCAAGGGGACCATTGCCAGGGAGATGACCCCGGTTTTCATGGGGTCTGCCTACAAAAACAAGGCGGTACAGCCCCTTCTCAACTCGGTTATCAAATACCTCCCCTCTCCCCTTGATATCGAAAACGAAGCCGTTGATCTTGACAACCAGGAAGAGACGGTGAACCTGGAAAGCGATTTTAACAAACCCACTGTCTCCCTTGCCTTTAAACTCGAGGATGGCCAGTACGGCCAGCTCACCTATATCCGGGTCTACCAGGGCAGCCTGAAAAAAGGAGACACCATTGTCAACACCCGGGACGGCAAAAAACTCAAGGTCGGCCGGCTCATCCGCATGCACTCTTCGGAAATGGAGGATGTTGACGAGATCCCGGCCGGTCACATCGGCGCCATGTTCGGAGTCGACTGCGCATCGGGTGACACCTTTGTCTCCCAGGGCATAAACCTTTCCATGATCTCCATGCATGTGATGGACCCTGTTATTTCCCTCTCCCTCCAGCCCGTTGACAACAAATCCCAGATCAACATGTCCAAGGCGTTGAACCGGTTTACCAAGGAAGACCCCACCTTCAAGACCTATGTGGACAAGGAGACCAACGAAACCATTATCCAGGGCATGGGCGAGCTTCACCTGGAAGTGTATGTAGAACGAATGAAAAGAGAATACAAAGCAGAGGTGATTACGGGCAAACCCAGGGTTGCCTACAGGGAGACCATCACCAGACAGGCGGACTTCAACTACACCCACAAGAAACAGACCGGTGGTTCAGGTCAGTTCGGACGGGTTTCAGGTACCATCGAGCCGTGTGAAGAAGAATTTGAGTTTGTCAACAAAATCACCGGCGGAAGGATTCCAACCCAGTTTATCCCCTCCTGTGAAAAAGGGTTCCAGAACTGCATGACCAAGGGACCGAAAATGGAATTCCCCGTCACCGGAATCAAGATCACCCTAATGGACGGGGCCTTCCACGCTGTTGACTCGTCTGAGATGGCCTTCCAGGCCGCTGCAAGGGGTGGATTCCTTGAAGGATACCTCAAGGCCAAACCGGTCATCCACGAACCCATCATGAAAGTGGTCATCGAAACTCCCAATGAGTTCCAGGGTTCCTGCATGGGCCTTATCAACCAGAGACGGGGCATCATCCAGGGATCCCAGGAAGAGGGGGTGATGTCGGTTATCGAATCCCAGGTACCCCTCTCTGAAATGTTTGGTTTCTCCACCATCCTCCGCTCTGCAACCCAGGGCAAGGCGCAGTTCACAATGGAATTCTCCTCCTACAAACAGGTTCCCCAGTCTGTTTCAGAAGAGATTGCCAAGGCAAAAGAAGAAGAGAAGAAAAAGAACTAAGGAATTTGATTTCTTATAATACATATAAAGAGAGGGAAACATGCTGAGAAAAGATCTCATAACAAAAAATCCTGCGGTTAAGATCATGGGAAAAGAGAATCTTCATCGGGGAAGATTTGGTGCCGTGCTTTCAAGGGCTGGTGTGGGAAAGACCCAGTTCCTCGTACAGATCGCCATCTCCAGGCTCTTGAACGAGGAAAAGGTACTCCACGTCAGCCTCAACGACCCGATGGAAAAAATAAATCTCAGATACAAAGAGGGCTATTTCAGTCTTATTGACAGCATCGGGTATATTGATCCCCAGAAGGCTGTGCGGCTGTGGGAAGACCTTGACCGTGCAAAAACAGGCATTGCCTACAATGAAGCCACCTTTTCGTCCGACAAAATAAGGGAGTACCTGAAAAGTCTGAAAAAAGAAGACCTTCAGATGCCAGCCATGCTGGTCATTGACGGCCTGGATTTTGACACAGAGCTTTCCCGCCCCCTTGAGGAACTGGATGCCATCTCCAAAGACTTCTCCATTGCCGTATGGTTCTCCATGAAGAGCCACAGAGAAGAGGCCCTGTGCGGTGACGGATTTCCAAAAAAACTTGAGAATCTCAAGGAAAAATTTGACAAGGTTTTGTTCCTTAAACCCAAACAGGACAAGATTGAAACTGTCATCTTAAAGGACGGTGACAGGGCCGGAGATACATTCCTCGTCGACCCTGCCACCATGATGATGATCAGCTGAAAAGCGGCTTGGTCATAACACCGGCCGCTCATCACATTGGCGGGCCAACGGGGTCAGGCTTTTGTTATTGACGTTATCAGACAGAAAAGCACAATCAAAGCACACGATAATGTTAATAACGAAAGTTTGACCCCACAGCACTGTTCAGGTGTCTGTTGGTTTTTCCAGCTGGAATTTTCTCTCCGCCACCGCCCCAAGAAAATCGAAAATTGCCCTGAACACCCGTTTTGCGCCTTTTTCCATTAAAATCCCGTGGCAGTCATAATCAAAAAGAAAGCTCTCCTTGTGTTGGGAACCAAGGGTTTTGAACAGCTTTGCGCTCCCCCCGGGATCCACAACAGGGTCCTTCCTGGACTGGATAACCAGGGCCGGCACATGGAGGTACTTCAGTTTCGGTTCCAGCTGTTCCATGAACAGTTCCAGCTGCCGCACCCCTGATATGGGATTTCTCAGATAGGTGATTTGGGGATTTTCAGAACTGTTTTTCACAAATTCTTTTGCAAGACCCTGAAGGTGAGCCCGTTTCATCATCTGGCTCCACAAAGTAACGGCAGGGACGAAATTTGACCCGAAATCGTTGAGTTTCATGGCCGGAGCCACGGCAAAGACCCCTGCAAGGCTCTCCACCCTTGATGCAAGATCGAAAACAAGGCCCGCACCCGTGGAGATCCCCCCGGCATAGATCTTATGGCACATGGTGGTAAGCAGCACAAATCCCTCTTCCACCGACTCGATCCACTGGGTGTATTTTGTGACGGCAAGATCCTCGGGAGCTGTTCCATGCCCCTTGAGCCGTGGCATGTAAACCGTGTACCCCTTTTCGTGGAAATACTTTCCCAGGGCTCTCATCTCGGCGGGGGAGGAGAGGTATCCGTGGACAAGCAGCACCCCTGCCCCGGCCCTGTTTCCATTTAACAAGAGGGGTCTGCCCTTGGATCTGGGTTTGGATTCCCCTTTGATGAAAAACCCGGCGTAATCGGTTTCAAAATCCGTTTTTGCCTTTTTTTCGATTCGTTCCCTGACAAGCTCCTTGATCTCGCCGTACTCTTTTTGGGCAATTTTCTTTAAATAGTGGTGGATCTGGACAAGGGGTTCCACCTCGTTTGCCATCACGGCCACCGGGTTCTTTATGCGAATCGAATGAAATTCCGTATCCGCATCGATCCGGGACTGATTTTTGAAAAGCCTGTTGTTTTCAAGGGTGACAACCCCCGTGGAGAGGGCCGTCTGCATAAAATCCCGGTACCGGTTCTCCCTGTCATCGGTTAAGAGGGTGATCTGGTTGTTGTCAAGGGCCCGGTGGAGGTAACGGTCCGAGGTGAGGAGTCGACCTGTCAGTGCCAGGAAAGCCCTTGACCGGAAATCCTGTTCCTCAATACCCGCACTGTTTTCCGGAAGATATTTCAAAATCGTGGCAAAGACATGGTCATGGTTCAGGGTGGTCATCCCGTATACAGAGGCCATGTAACGATGCATGATCTCAAAGGAGAGGGATCGCATCACAGGCCGTGACCCAAGCGTGTCGTCAAATTTAATCTTTCTTCTTGAAGTCAGATCGCTCTCGATAAACGAATTGTCAAGGTACTGGTTTATCCGGATCGGGTCGCCGAACCGGATATCCACGTCGACCCCGGACAACAGCATGGTCCCTTCGGTCATGAGCTCTTCCATAACCCGGTCAGAAGGCTTGTCCATTAAATTCAAGGCGATGCTGGTGAGCATGTTTTTCCTGGCCCGGACAGGGTAGTAGGTGATATTCACAGGCACAATGCAGGTCTCTTTTTCAAAAACCGCTCCGTGGTCCTTGATTTCAAACAGCCCGGCCAGGCGGTTGAACTCATCCCTGTTCTTCTGGCGCATCCGCTTGAGCCGCTCACGGTAGAATTCGGTTCGCAAAGCAATGGTGGCAGCCCCTGTATGGGGTTTTTCCGTGGAGGTGTCATCAACAAGCTCAAATTGACCGTTGTTGACCATTTTTTTGTTTTTTATCATCCTTCCTTCGGGAAAGATGATCCAGGAGGCGTCGCCGGCAAGGAGGCTCTTGACAATGAGCTGATCCCTGTGGGGATCCTTTGTGGAGACTGCTCCCATATTGGTGAGAATTTTCGAATAGCCTCCCTTGAAGAGCTCGGCAGCAGCCAGGGACCACACTGGCTTTCGGGTTATGGCGTGGACGTGGATGGGAAGAAACACCGTTTCGATCCGGGTAAAATGGTTTGCTGTAAAAATCAGCGAGCCGTTTTCAGGGATGTTCTCCCGGCCGTGCACCGTCACTTTGGCCCTGGAAAATCCGGAAAACGCCTTGAGACTGTAGCCGGACATGTAGTATGCAAATCGGTTCATGGCATTTCCAATGAGTTGATCATCAAAACGTTGTTATCCATTGATGATCATTTTTTAGAATGGTTGGTCAGGAAAAAATTAGCTTGACCCATGGAGCAATATTGCTTAAGTTGTAAGGTTGCAATGGCTCAGCATTTTCGATATGATCCCTCCACCGGCCTATTGAAACGGGCAACTGCCTGGCCGATTATGGGATCGATTCCGCTCTATTTTTATCAGAGAATTGTTATTAAATCAAGCTGGAGGAACAGGGGTGTACTCAAAAATACTTATTTTACATTTTCCGCCGGATGTCGCTCAGAAATCGGTGGTGTGCTATTTGACAAGGGATTACGATCTTTTATTCAACATTTTAAACGCCACCGTTTCCAGTAAAAAACACGGGTACATGGTGCTGGAGCTCTCCGGGACCAAGGCAAATTTTCAAAAAGGCGTTCGGTTTTTAAAAAATCAGAGGGTCCGCGTCAGCACGGCAGAGCATGAAATCTGGCGGGACAAGGAGATCTGCACCCATTGCGGGGCATGTACCGCCGTCTGCCCCACAGGGGCTCTCTCCATCAAACGGCCGGAAATGGAAGTGGTTTACGACCAGGAAAAGTGCAGTGTCTGCGAGCAGTGCATCCTAACCTGTCCCACGAGGGCCATGGGCCTTTACTCAAAGAACACCGAGAACATATTTTAACTTGGCACCCACCATTGCCATAGGCTTAAGCGGCGGGATCGACTCCCTGGTTTCAGCACTCCTCCTCAAACAGCAGTACAGGAATGTCTTTGGCATCCATTTCACAACCGGCTACGAGGATGCCCCTGTTGACCTGACATCCATGGAAAAGACCCTTGGGATCAGCATCCTCTCCGTTGATCTTCGGGCTGATTTTGAAACCAGGGTGGTAAACTACTTTGTTGCCACCTATCTTGGGGGCAAAACCCCCAACCCCTGCCTTGCCTGCAACAGGGCCATCAAGTTCGGCGCACTTTTTTCCGCGGCTGCCGACCTGGGAGCTGATTTCATTGCCACGGGCCACTACGCGGGGACAAGAGAGGAAAACAGCGGCGACACGGCCCTTTTTAAGGGAAAGGATTTCCTCAAGGAGCAGTCCTACTTTCTCTCCATGCTGACACGAAATCAGCTCAACAGAACAATTTTTCCCCTGGCAGAGATGACAAAGCAGGAAGTGAAACAAGCGGCCGCAGAAAAGGGCATTGCCCCTCCCGTGAAAAAAGAGAGCCAGGATATCTGCTTTATCAGAAAAAAAAACGTTGCCGATTTCATCGCGTCAAAGACCGGAACCCCTCCCCGGCCAGGAGAGATCGTCACCAGGGACAACAAGGTGCCTGCCAAGCACCTTGTTGTCCCTGGTGACGATTTCTCCTGGCCGGGGAGGGGTTCCGCTCTTTGACGCGATGAAATCGGCTGCCTTTGATACTTCTTTTCCTATATTGGTATATCTTTCTTCCAACTCCACCGCAGCTTTAAGACCTTTGCGGAGCAGCTCAGAATCATCGTTTTCTTCCAGCTGCTGGACCACCGTATCCAGTTTTTCACCCACTTTATCAAGATAGTGCTCTTTTTCTGACATAGCGTCAACTTTATTCTCGATTTTCTCAAACTTTTTCTCTATGGACTGCGCTATTTTTTCATACTTTTCAACCCTTTTTACATCTTCAAGCATCTTCTCTCTGTTGTCCCGGAGACTGTTGTACTCTTTCTGCATTTCGTCTATACTGTTTTTGATCTCTTCTTCGGTCCGAAGCCGAGAACGCAGCTGGCTGTTTTCTTTTTCTATAGAAGCAAGTACGCCATGAAGATCAGCCTTCTCTGTACGCGCATTTTCAATTGTTTCCTGAAGAAGCTGATATTTCTTCTCCATCTCTCCGGATAAGTGTTCCGGATCATTATTCATATTCTTCTTTG